>JAKZWC010000329.1:0-7133 GCA_047515735.1 Spirochaetales bacterium
GACGGCTGCTCCTTCTCGCCCCGGTGCGCCTACGCCATGGAACACTGTCACGAACAGGAACCGCAGCTAGAGGCGGTAGGCGACGACCACTACCGGAGCTGCTTCTACGACGCCGAAAAGCTGGAGAAGGTGCAGCTATGAACATGGAGAACGGTACCCCCCCCCAAGAGCGCCTCCTCGAGGTACGCAATCTGGTCAAGTACTATCCGGTCACCGCCGGGGTGCTGCGCCGCAAGGTGGGCGACGTCAAGGCGGTGGACGACATCAGCTTCGACATCCAGACCGGCGAGACGCTCGGGCTGGTGGGCGAGAGCGGCTGCGGCAAGACCACTACTGGACGCTGCATCCTGCAACTACACGAAATCACTTCCGGCAAGGTCCTGTTCCAGGGACGGGATCTGGTACAGACCAAGGGCGAGGCGCTGCGCCGGATGCGGCGTCACATGCAGCTCATCTTTCAGGATCCGTTTGCCTCGCTGGATCCGCGCATGACCGCGGGCGACATCATCGGCGAGCCGCTGCGAGTGCACGACATCGCCCGCGGCAAGGAGTACCGGCGGCAGGTGGCCGAGTTGCTGAGCATGGTGGAGCTGACGCCGTCGGTGTCCAACCGCTATCCCCACGAGTTCAGCGGCGGCCAGCGCCAGCGCCTGGGTATCGCCCGCGCGCTGGCGGTGCGGCCGGCGTTCATCGTATGCGACGAGCCGGTGTCGGCGCTGGACGTGTCGATTCAGGCGCAGATCATCACCCTGCTCATGCGCCTGCGGAAGGAGTTCAACCTCACCTACCTGTTCATCGCTCACGATCTGGCGGTGGTCCGCAACATCAGCGACCGGGTGGCGGTGATGTACCTGGGCAAGATCATGGAGATCACCACCAGCGACCGGCTGTACGACAACCCGCTGCATCCGTACACCATTTCGCTGCTGTCGGCGGTGCCCATTCCCGATCCCGTCGTGGACCGTACCCGGGAGCGCATCATTCTCAAGGGCGACGTTCCCAGTCCCATGAATCCGCCCAGCGGCTGTCCGTTCCACACCCGCTGCCCGCACGCCATCGACATCTGCCGGATCAAGGTTCCCGAGCTCAAGTCCTCCGGCCCCGGCCACTGGACCGCCTGCCACCTGGTGGAGTCCGACGCCGGCGCCGCGTGATCGAACCGCGGCACACCGCGTAGCAGTCCGAACCAGCGTGCACAGATCGTCCGACAGCCGGGCGCCGGGAACGGCGCAGTTCCTGATCGTGATCGCCGCGGTCGTAGTGGTGGTGGGCGGCATCGCCGGTTTCGCCATCTACCGCGAGCGGCTGGCGCCGTTCCAGACCACCGTGCTGGTGGTGGACGACAGCTCCATCAACCTGCGCTACTTCCTGAAGCGCGTGCACATGGCGCAGCGCGAACCGCTCGAGATGCTGCAGGCGCTCACCCGCGAGCTGATGATCGCGCAGGTGGCGCCCCAGCCGCCCTACGACATCGAGGTCTCGGAGCAGGATGTCGACCAGTTCATCGGCGAGCTCGCCGCCGCCGGCGGCGGGACGGCTACCGAGGCAGAGGTGCGTGAGTGGTACCGCCAGCAACTCAACGAGAATCAGCTCTCCGACTCCGAGTTCCGCGAGCTGCTGCGGCGCGACGTGCTGGCGGCGCGTCTGGCCGAGTACCTGGGCGCACGGATCCCGACGGTGGCGGAGCAGGTGCGTATCTTCCTGATCGTCCAGAGTTCCTTCGAGGCGGCCAGCTCCGTAGCGGAGCAGCTCGCGGCCGGGGCGGACTTCTTCGCGCTGGCGCGGGAACTGAACGCCGACCCGCAACTCAGGGAGCGTGCCGGCGAAGTCGGCTGGTTTCCCCGCGAAGCGCTGAGCGGGCCGCTCGCCGGCGCTTTCGACCTGTCCCCGGGTGAGCCCAGCCGCGTCATCCCCCTGGGCGACGCATTCGCCATCGCCCTGGTGGCCGAGCGGGTCGCCGCACGCGCAATCGAACCCGAGGCGCTGGAGGCGGTAAAGGCAACCGCGCTGAATCGCTGGTTCACCGCCGAATACCAACACCATCACGTGGAATTCCACGGCTTCAGCAACGGTTACGACACGGAAACCGACCTGTGGGTGAAGTGGCAGCTCCAGCGGCTGGGGAGACTAAGCAAGGAATAACAGAGCGAGGGGGTGCGCGGAAACCGCCTACGCCCCGCGTGAGCTGGCGGGCGTCCGGCTCCAGCCACGGACGACTCTTGACAGGTCCTTTCGGGGTGCAGCTCGTGGGAACCATCAAGGTCTACACGGTGGACCGCAGCTGGTACGAGATCATGGAGCGCCTCGTGATCGACCCGCCCTACCCGCAGCAGTGAGGGGTTGCGCCGAGACGCGCTGCCGGCCACTGCCCGGAAGGCGTGAGTTGCGCGGCCACGCTTCGGTTTTCTGCTATTATATTTACGTCGTCCTTAACCCCGGAACATGATACGCGTAGAGAATCTCACCAAGTACTACGGGGAGCGGCTCGCCGTCGACAGCATCACCTTCAACATCGAGCGGGGTGAGATCGTCGGCTTCCTCGGCCCCAACGGCGCCGGGAAGTCCACCACCATGAAGATGGTGACCGGCTTCCTGATGCCCAGCAGCGGCGACGTGTTCGTCGCCGACCACGACATGACGCGGGAGTCATTGCAGGGACGCCGCCACCTCGGCTACCTGCCGGAGATCGTCCCGCTCTACTACGACATGACCACCCGCGGTTACCTGCGGTTCGCCGGCCGGCTGCGCGGGCTGGACAAGAAGACGGCGGCCAGGCGGGTGGACGAGGTGGTCGAGACCTGCGCCCTGCAGGAGTACCGGGACGTGATTCTGGCGAAGCTGTCGAAGGGCTACCGGCAGCGGGTGGGGCTCGCGCAGTCGATCATCCACGATCCCGAGGTGCTGATTCTGGATGAGCCGACCATCGGCATCGATCCGATCCAGGTCGCCCACACGCGGCAGCTCATCAAGCAACTGGGCGAGAACCGGACCATCCTTCTGTCCAGCCACATCCTCCCCGAGGTCAGCATGGTGTGCCAACGGGTCATCATCATCCATCGGGGCAGGATCGTGGCGCAGGACAGCATCGAGCACCTGTCGTCCAGCGTCACCGGAGGGGAGCAGCTGCGGCTGCGCGTGGACGGTCCGGCGGAGCGGATCACCGAAGTGCTTGCCGGCGTCGATGGGGTGCTCGAGGTGAAGTTCCAGGAGCCGTTCCACCTGGCGCGGCTGGAAGTCGGGAAGCAGCCGCAAGCGCAGATCTCGGCCATCCTGGTGCAGCAGGGCTGGGGTCTGCTGGCCATGGAGAGCGCCGCGATGACGCTCGAGGACATCTTCCTGGAGCTCACCGGCGAGGCGAGCGAGGAATGAGACTCTTCTTCCGCAACGTCGGCGTCATCTCCCGCAAGGAGCTGTCCTCCTATCTGACCTCGCCGATGGCATACATCGTCACCGCCGTGTTCCTGGGGCTGTCGGGCTTCTTCTTCGCCAGCGTCCTGGCGTCGCAGAACTACGCCGACACCAGCATCGCCGGATTCCTCAACGCCGCCCAGTTCCTCATCCTCCTGTTCGCAGCCTTCATCACCATGCGGCTGGTGGCCGAGGAGAAGAAGCTGGGCACCTGGGAGTTCCTGCTTACCGCGCCGGTTCGCGACAGCGAGATCGTGGTCGGCAAGTTCCTGGGCAGCCTGACGATTCTCGCCGGCATGCTGGTGCTGACCCTGTACTATCCGCTGCTGCTGATAGTGTTCGGCGATCCCGATCTCGGTCCGATAGCGACCTCGTACCTCGGACTGGTGCTGATGGGGAGCGCGGCACTGGCGGTCGGGATCTTCGTGTCGTCGGTCACCTCGAACCAGATCGTGTCGGTGGTCGTCTGCGCCGGCATCCTGTTCGGCCTGTGGGCGCTCGGGCTGGTGGCCGACCTGGTGCCGGGCGCGGGCGGCGAGGTATTGATCCGCCTCGCTTTCGCCGGCTACTTCTCCGACTTCGTACGCGGCATCATCGATACCCAGGGGATCGTCTACTACCTGAGCCTGACCGCGCTGTTCCTGTTCATGGCGGTGCGCTCGATAGAAACCGGAAGGTGGCGCTGATGCGGACCGGAATTCTCGCTCTCGTCGGCGTCGGCCTCCTGTTTTGCGCCTGGGTACTGGGTTTCGTCCTGCCCGGCAGCGGCATCGCCGTCTGGACCATCGTCGCGGTCGGCGCCGGCTTCATCGTCGCGGCCGCGCTGTGGGATCTGCGGCGCGTACGAGGCGCGCTGGCCAGCCGCCGCGGGGTGATCGGGATCGGCACCTCGGTGAGCCTTTCGCTGGTCATCGGCACGGTCGTCCTGGCGAATCTCGTGAGCACCACCGTGAACCACCGCTTCGACTTCACCGGGCTGCAGCAGTTCACCCTCACCACCCAGACCAAGGAAGTCCTCGTCGAGCTCGCCACCGAGGTAGAGGTCGTGAGCTTCTTCGCGGAGCCGAATCCGAACATGGAGAACGCCGCGCAGATCGCCGCCATCAACTCCTTCGGATTCGATCTGCTCAAGGAGTACGAGACCTACACCAACCTGCTGCAGCTGCGGCGCGAGGATCCGGAGCTGCGTCCCGACCTGGCCCGCCAGTACGGGGTGAGCCCCTTCGGCGCCGCGGTGGGAACGGTGGTGTTTCGCGGCGAGTTCGGCCAGATGCACGTCTACGCTCCCCAGATTCAGGGGGAGGCGGAGAGCGCCTTCACCAGCGCCATTCTGCAGGTGACCGGCACCCGCCAGCGCATCGTCTACTTCGTGACCGGCCATGGAGAAGGCAGCATTCTCGGCGAGTACGAGGACGCCCGCCGCGGGCTCCGCGACAACCTGTTCCAGGTCGGCGAGCTGGACCTGGAACAGGTGGCCGAGATACCGCCCAACGCCAACATCGTCATCATCGCCGGCCCCGAGGAACCGTACGCGCGGGACGAGATCGCGATGCTCGACCGCTACGTACGCGGCGGCGGACGCCTGGCGCTGCTGCTCAATCCCGACCCGCAACAGGAGTTGCGGGACTTCGCCGCAGACTGGTGGCTGACCATCGGCGACGGCCTCATCGTGGATCCGCTGTCGCACGTCGCGCCCAACTTCGAAATCCCGCTGGTCGACCGCAGCCGCAACGCCTACGGACTGCTGGAGGCATACTTCCCCGGCGCCACCGCGATCATTCCCGCCGCCGAGGTGCCGGAGGAGGCAGTGCTGGAGCCGATCGTCTGGACCAGCAAGGGCAGTTGGATCGAGCGTTCCCCCCTCGGAGCCTCGGACCCGGAGTTCGACCCGGAGGTCGACGCCCCGGGGCCGCTTGCCATGGCGGCGGCGCTGGAGCGTCCGGTGGATCCCGATGCCGGCGTCGGGATGCGCTCGGAAACCAGCAGGCTGGCGGTATTCGGCGACTCCGACTTCGCCACCAACCAGCACTTCCGCAACGGCAACAACAGCGCCCTGTTCCTGACCATGGTCAACTGGCTGGGGGCGGGCGAGGAGATCTTCGCCGTCGACCGCAAGGTCCTGCCGGTACGGCGGCTGGTGCTGAGCCCGGAGGAGGCGCGGTTCCTCAACCTCTCCAGCGTCGGGCTGCTGCCGCTGTTCCTGGTGGTCGCCGCCGCCTTTGTGTGGTGGCGCCGGCGCTAGTAGCGTCAGCGGCCAGCTATACCCGCCGCAGGCGGATCATCATCTGCTGGTCCATGGGGTCGATCCAGGGGCCGTTGCCCCACAGCACCTGCGTCAGGTAGACGTTGCCCACGGCGTCGACTCCGATGCCGTGGGGTCCCTTCATGACTGGAGAGTCGTAGTAGATGCGTGCCAGGCAGGTGCCATCCAGCTCGAATATCGCCAGGCAGTCGCCGAAGCCGCGCACCCCGCGGTTCTCGGCGAAGCCGGCGCCCGCCTCGCCGACGTAGACCAGCTCCCGGTTGCGGCCGCCGGCTGAGATGTGAAAGCCGTTGGGGCGGTGGACGCCGGTCCATTCGCTGCGGTAGGTGCCGTCGCGGTCGAAGATCTGCACCCGGTGGCCCTCGCGGCTCGCGACGTAGACATTGGCCGCCCGATCGGTCTGGACGCTGTGCACCAAGTTGAACTGTCCCGGTCCCTGCCCCGGTTCGCCCCATGAGAACAGGTAGTCGCCGGCGGCCGAGTATTTGTGCACGCGCGCGTTGCCATACCCGTCGGCAACGTACATGTCGTGGGTACCGGGATCGAAGGCTGCCTTGGTGGGGCCATTGAACGGCTTGCCGCTGTAGTGACCGGAGTTGCGATCTGGCGTCCCCCAGACCTGCAGCACCTCTCCCCCGCTGGTGCACTTGCGCACGCAGTGGCCGAATGCATCCACGCAGTACAGGTGTCCGTCAGGACCCATGGTCAGCCCGTGCGGCATGGTGAAGAGGTCGGAGCCCCAACTGGTGATGAAGGTGCCGGCGCGGTCGAACACCATCATGGGATGCTTCCAGCGGGTGAAGACGTACACCCGGTCGTGCGCGTCGTCGACCAGCACGTCGGGGGTGTCCTTGATGATCCACCCGTCGGGCACCTGCGCCCACGCGGACTCCACCTCGTAGATGAACTCGCCGGAACCGATTCTGTCTGCCATCGCCTCTCCCTTACGCTGGTTGCGCGAGCGCGGCGCGGCGCGCCCGGCTGGTTCGTTCCCACTCTTCCCAGGTCGGCGTGGGGCCTGCGCTGAGCACGCGCAGCGGCTCGATGCCGTAGCGCCGCGACTTGGCGTCCAGGTAGTCCGTTGCCGCGCGCTCCGGGCTGCCGGCCGCCGTCGAGGCCGCGGTCGGGTGATAGCGGAAGTCGTGACTCCAGCGCACACGGTCGGTGCTGTTCACCTTGCTGGCGTGCAGCGTCAGGTTGGTCAGAAACACGACGTCGCCGGCTTTCATCGGCAACGGCGTCGGGGTGCCGCGCTGCTCGACGTCTTCCGGGATCAGCACTTGGCCCGTTTGCGCGCGGGCGCCGGACAGGAACCCCCACCGGTGGCTGCCGGGAATGACCCACAGGCAGCCGTTGTCGAGGTTGGCGTCCACCAGCGGCACCCAGGTGGTCACGACCTGCATGTGTTCGGTGTTGGCCTCGAACCTGCCGGTCTTGTGCTCGTTGTAGTAGTGGCTGTCCT
>JAKZWC010000330.1:0-3798 GCA_047515735.1 Spirochaetales bacterium
GCCGAGACCCTGGCCGCGCTCGCCGTGTTACAGGAAGTGCCGGCGGACCGTATTGTGGAAACGCGCGATGACGCGCGCAGCGCCGCCTACCGGCTCCTTGGAGTAAGTACTACCGCGTCCGCGGCCGGGAATTGACGCCGGTCGCCGTCGAGGTGCGGTGACTCAATCCTTCGACTTCCCGGGCAGCTTCGCCTCTTCCTTATTGATCTCGTCCATCAGCAGCACCAGATCCAGGATGTCATGGCTGGCCACGGTACCCAGGAATTTGCCCGACTCCCGGTCGGTGACGGGAATCACTGCGATCGAGGTGGCAGCCATCCGTTCCAGCACGTCGGCGATCAGCTCGTTGGGCCAGGCCCACGGTAGATTGAGACGCATCACGTCGCGCAGCGGCGTGGCCCCCCACTTGTCGCGGGGAAGCGCGTGCAGCCGGGCCAGCGACACGGTCCCGGCGACTGCGCCGTCATCGGCTACTACGTAATCGGCGTGGTTGGGTACGGTCCATTTGTCCATGAAGCTCTGCACCGACGTGGACGGCTGCGGATAGTCGCGCGTCCGGTCCAGCACGCTGCTCACCTTCACGCCGTCGAGCGCATAGCGGGCGTAGGACGGGCTGACCGCCGGAGCCGGCGCCGCGCGGGCCCGCGACTTGGCGCGCTTTATGGTGAAGTCGAGCACCGGCGGCATCAGCAGGATGTAGCCGAACATGATGAGCGCGAACAGCGAGAACACATCCTGTTCGATCACTCCGCTCTCGAGCAGCACCAGGAGCAATGCGATCTCCGCCACGCCCTTGGACATCAGTCCCGTGGCCAGCGTGACCGGCGCGTCCAGGCGTGTCAGATAGGTGCCCAGGAACGCGCCGACGAACTTACCCGCAAGGGGGATGAGCACCAGCGCGACCAGCGTTGCCGCGGGTATGGCGGTAAAGGACAGGTCGAACTGCAGTCCGGCCGAGGCGAAGAACAGCGGGACGAACAGCCCCTCGGCCGCGCTGCGCATGCCGGGCATGATGTCGCGGTGCACCCGTTGCGGCAGTCCCGACAGGGCGGTGCCGAACAGCAGCGCGCCGATGGTGCCGTGCAGGCCGATCTTCTCGGCCGCCACCACCACCAGGAACAGGCCGCCGATCAGCAGCCCGAAGGAGAGCTCCGGAACCTGCAGCAGGCGCCGCAGGAACATGATCACCGGCGGCAGCAGCTTGGTGGACAGGACCCACGTCACCACCACGAAGCCGGAAATCTCCGCCAGCAGCCGCAGCACTCCGACCATGCTCAGGTGCTGGTGTTCGCCGATGGTGAATCCCACCACCAGCAGTGAGGTCACCTCGGCGATGATCACCACGGTGAAGATCTTGAGTCCGATCGGCTCCTTGAGGTGGCCACCATCGGCGAGCACCTTCGCCACCAGTCCCAGGCTCGATAGCGACAGGATGCCCGCCAGCGCCAGCGCCTCCGTAAACCCGAGGCCGAGCGCGAACTCGAGCCCGAGCAGGTCGGAGGTGACCACCAGGGCCGCCAGCAGCGAAATGACCACCGACACTACCGCGGCCACGAAGTAGCGGCCGCGGATGGTCGCCACGAAGCCGGCCAGGTCGATCTCGTCGAGGCCAATGAGAAAGAACAGGACGAAGATGCCGAGACCGAGGAACAGTTGGATCTCCGGCGTGGGCTTGACGATGCCGAGCACCGGGCCGAGCAGGACGCCGGTCACGGTATAGGCCAGGATCGAACTCAGGCCGAACCGGCCCAGGATGCCCTCGACCAGCTTGGCGACGACGATGAGCAACCCTAACGGGAGCAGAATTTCCAGCAACATGGGCTCTTGCGCGGATCCTGTCGCCGGCTAGTGAAGCGAGACCATCGCGGAAGCAAGGTCGGACTCGATCTCGCGCACCGCCTTGGGCAACTCGGCGAAGGTGCCGCCGCCGTCGTCGAGCAGCAACAACATGATCTCTTCGGAAAACCTGAGCACTCAGCAACCTCCTGGACGCGGGCCGGCGGTGGAGAAGATTACCACCGGCAGGGCGCTTTCACCCTGCATCAGGCGGCGACACTCCTGCGCATGATGAGCCGGTTGTGGCCGCCGAAGGTGGTGTAGTCTACCGCATCCATCTGGGTGGGGCGTACGATCTCCCCGGCGACGTGGCTCACGTACCGTCCCTCGGCACTGATGTCCGGCGGTGCGTCCACCATCTCGTATGGAGCACCGTCGTCGTCCATCGTCACTTCCACTACTCCGTCTTCGAGCGAGGCGCGAATGAAGATCTCATAGGTGCTGCCGGCCGGCAGGCGGTAGTCGATGGTGGTCGTGAGCACGTCGGCCAGCGCCATTTGCAGCTTTCTGATCTCGGTCGCGGCGATGGCGGCGCGCTTGGCGAAGGACGCGATCTCGGTGGTGGCACGCGGTATCTCGGCGAGGTCGTTGCGCAGCGAGAAGCGGTGCACGACAATCGCGTCCTCTGCCTTCTCCCGACTGAGCACGAGCATCGCTATGTCGTCGAACTGTGGCGCTTCGCCGGCAAACGCCTCCACCGTCCGCAACATGGTCTCTATCGTGTCGCTGGGACTGCGCTCCGTACCGGTCAACAGGTTCTCGCGCATCCGGTCGTAGCCGAACTCCTCTTCCTCCATGTTGGTAGACTCCGGCACCCCATCGGTGTAGAGGAACAGCTTGCCCTGCGGCGGGATCACGACCCGCCCGTCGCCGTAATCCAGTCCGTCGAACATCCCCAGCGCCACGCCCCCGGTCAGCGGCAGCAGGTCGGCCTGCCCCGGGGCCACCAGCACGGGCGGGTTGTGGCCGCCGTTGGCATACAGCAGCGTGCCGTCGCGATGGTCGAAGATACCGTAGAACACGGTGACGAACACGTCCGAGCGGGATGCGTCGACAAGCGTCTCGTTGACCATCTCCAGGCACTTGCCCGGCCCGTCCTCGACATAGCGTGCGGTGGCCCGAATCACGGTGCGGGTCACCGCCATGAACAGGGACGCCGGCACTCCCTTGCCGACGACGTCGCCGATGACGATACCGATGCGATCGTCGTCCAGCGGGAAGAAGTCGTAGAAGTCGCCTCCCACCTCCTTGGCCGTATGCATGGTGGCGTGGATGTAGGCGCCGTCGGCGTCCAGGCGCTCGCCGGGGAGGTACGAGCGCTGCACCCTTGTCGCGATCTGCAGGTCGTGCTGCAGGGCCATGTAGGCGGTCTGCGTGCGCAACGCCTCCTGCAGCTCCGCCACCAGGGTCCGCAGGCGCTCCTGCTGCCGCCCGACGCGGTCGGTCATTTTCTGGAACGCGAAGCCCATCACCTGCAGGTCGCCAGCGCTGTCCTCCTCCGCCGGCGCCTCGGCCTGGCCGCCGGAAGCCGGTTGCGCCGGCGCCTCGATCTCGGCGAGGTCCTTGAGGATGTCGTCTCGCTCTTCCTCGTTCAGGTTGGTCGACAGACGCGTCATCTCGCTGCGGATGAACCGCTCCTGCTGGCGCTGGCGGCGGAACGCGCGCCGGCGGTGGCGCCGTAGCGCCAGGGTCTGGGTGCGGAACGTGTTGACCGCCTGCGCGATGCGCGCCAACTCGTCATTGGCGTGCTCGTGGCTCACCTCCACGGTAGCCTGGGTATCGCCGCGCGAGAGTGCGTCCAGCACCTGCACCCCGTCGGTTAGGGGCGAGAGCGCGCGTCGCAGGTAGTAGGACAGGGCCACCAGCGACACCAGCAGGAAGCCGCCGATCGCCAGGAGGGTGATCCCGCCTACGCGGCGCTGCTCCGTATAGGCCGCGGTTACGTCGCGCACCGTGACCACC
>JAKZWC010000331.1:0-4765 GCA_047515735.1 Spirochaetales bacterium
GCCACCATCTCCTGCGAGCCGCGCAACCAGGCGGCCCGCTCGGCCATGGTGGCGCCCGGAATCGGCGGCAAGCCCGAGGTCACGATGCGCGTCGGCATGCCGGCGGTGTGCGTTTCCACTACCCGGATCGTGCGGGCAAACTTCATCGCTACCCGTGAACCTTACGCGCAGGAACGCGGCCAACGCAAGTTCCGTTATCCACCACATCCGCCACGCAGGTCGCGCTCGCAAACACCGTTCCATGCAGCCGATGGGTGGCGTGCCATTTCTGGCAGATCGCGGTACGCGCGGTCACCGACATGGGCGTGATCGGGCACGGCTACGGCGGCGGCAAGCCGGCAGCGCACATGATCAACGCCCACCTGCGCCGCACGCCCGCTCGAATGCACCGCATATTGTCGTCACGCGCCGCGGCGCCGACATTCGTACCGCGCCGCGCGCGCGTTGCTTACCGCGTCCCTTTGACTACTCATTAGTCACTCGATCGTCGTACTCATCTCTGGTCATGGAGCAATTAACTAAACGACGAAAATCACTCATACTCAATTTGCACTGTTGCGCCATTCGAGCAACCAGAGAAGTGTCGATGTCTTTCTGCTTCCCGTAGCTGACCTGTGTTCGAATGACGTCTTCTTGCCGCCTGTATTGTGATAAATGAATATCCAGTGATTACCGCCTGGCGATTCCTCGAACCCTTTCCGCTTCAGACCGCGACGTACAGCCCTAGTAGCAATCAATAGAGATCAACCAACCTTGCTGAAGCAGGCTTTGAGAGCGTCCTTCAGGGCTCTTGCTTTATCTGTCAGGTTATCGTCAGTCTCTTCGGCATATTCGATCCACATAACAGCAACCATATCTTCCGCCGCCGACGATAATTCGTCGTAGCTCTCTGCTGTAATTGCTATATCCAGGATACGATGCTCAGCATGCCAATACTGCTTGTCATCCGCCCACACGCGAAATACAGTGGGAACCTCTTTCCTCAATCTGTGACCATCGGCGAGCACAACGTACCTCGGAAGCAGATCCAAATACTGCACAGAATAATACTCGACAGGAGGCACAAGCTCATTTGTCCCTTTGAAGTGTCCGTAGAAGCAGATTTCTGCGGCCGTTCCTCTTCTACGTCGAGCAGTTACGCCGAACACATATCCCAAATCTTGTTCGGAGGCAGGACCCAATACCATATCCCCGAGACGACTGGGGTCTTCGGTTGGTATGAGTTCAAGTAATGGCATCTTCTTTTCGAAGTTTCACTATGTAAGGATCGCGTCCGGGTAACGGCTTATCCGTAGAATGGTCGAAAGCAGTCACCTTAGCTTCGTACTCTACGTCCTTCTCAAGATCGACGAGCGTAAGAGACGTGAACGGCAGGACAAAACCTACTCCCCAATCAGATCCGCCAACCTTACGAAGATGTACTGCATACAGGACTGGAGGCCTGAATAGAACATCGACACCTTCTTCTGACGACGAGGCTTTCTCGTCAATAGTTACTCCACGTAGAGAAATGACGAACTGCCGTTTGCTACTGTCCCATACAACAGGAGGAATGCCCTCCTGCCTTCGCGAGAGCCTCGGCCGCTCAGTCTCAGGTGTGGGACCAACCATGATTCTCCTTGACCCGCGCACACAGCTGTGAGAGGGGATCAGCAACGCAGTATACACACAACAAAGCGGGGCGCCGACCTGCGCCGACCTTGCAACCTGCACCGCACGTGTCGCGGCACGAGATCGGCCGGGGCATCCTCTGCAACGGGATCTGTTGTAGCGTCGGCCATGTGGCGGCCAACCAGGTCGGCTACACCCAGCGCATGCCACTCGGCTACCCGTTCCATCAGCGTCATGCGGCTGATACGGCGGCAGCCACCGTCCGACCGGCGCTGTCTGCGCTGTCTCGACAGCCCGAGCCAGTCCGGTATACGATTTATCCTCTCTGGTATGCGCGCCTACGTCGTCCGCCGGCTCCTGCTGGCCGTCGTCACGGTGTTTCTGGTGAGCATCATCGTGTTCCTGATGGTGCGCCTGATTCCGGGCAACATCGTCGATGCGCTCATCGGCCAGCAGATGCAGATCGGCGAAACCTCGGACAATCGGGAAATCGAGGCCGCACGGGCCACCATCGAGAAGCAGCTCGGGCTCGACCGTCCAATCCTCCAACAGTACGCCGAGTGGATCGCGCGCGCCGTCCGGGGCGATCTCGGCAATTCACTCTGGCGGCATACTCCCGTGATCGAAGACATTGCCATCCGCTGGCCGGTGACTCTCGAACTCGGCATCCTGGGCCTGCTCATCGGTCAGCTGATCGCCCTGCCGATCGGCATCTATTCGGCGCAGCGGCAGGACACGGTCATGGACTACGCCGCCCGCAGCGTCGCCATCGGACTGGTCGCCGTGCCGGGATTCTGGGTCGCCACGCTGGTCATCGTGTTTCCCTCGATCTGGTGGGGCTACCAACCCCCGATCACCTATGTCCGGTTCTTCGAGGATCCGCTCGCCAACCTGCAGATGTTCCTGGTGGCGGCCGCCGTACTCGGCATGGGCATGTCGGGCGGCACGATGCGGATGATGCGCACCACGATGCTGGAGGTGCTGCGCCAGGACTATATACGAACCGCGTGGTCGAAGGGACTGAAGGAGCAAACCGTCGTCGTCCGCCACGCACTCAAGAACGCACTCATCCCGATTGCCACCATCGTGGGTCTGCAGCTGCCGCTACTGCTCGGCGGCACCGTCATCATCGAGCAGATCTTCAATTTACCCGGCATGGGCCGCCTGTTGCTGGAGTCGGTGGTCACCCGCGACTACACGGTGGTCAGCGGCGTGGTGCTGCTGTTCGGCATCTTCATGGTGGCGATCAACCTGCTCGTCGACCTCACGTACGCGATCCTCGATCCGAGGATCCACTACAAGTAGCCATGTCGGAACTGCCCAACATCACCACCAGCACCGCGGCACCTCAGCCTGCGCCATCGGTAGCGGTTTCGGGATCATCGCGGTTCTTGCTCCGTGCACTGCGCACGCTGGTCAAGGAGAAGCCGGTCGGCGCGTTCGGCGGCGCCATCACGGTGCTCCTGCTTCTCACCGGCATCTTCGCGGACTTCCTGGCGCCGTACGGCATGAACGAGGTCAACCGGGACGCGTTTCTGGCCGCACCGTCGCGCGAGTTCCCGCTCGGCACCGACAATCTCGGCCGCGACCTGTTGAGCCGGGTCATCTATGGCGCGCGCATCTCGATCATCGTGGGCTTGGCCGCGTCCGCCATCTCGACGGTCGGCGCCACCATCATCGGACTGGTGAGCGGGTACATCGGCGGCAAGCTCGACCTGCTCCTCCAGCGGGCGGTCGACGCCGTCATGGCGATCCCGGGGCTGATCATGTTGATGGTGATCATGGCGCTGGTCGGTCCCGGCATGCTGGAGATCATCTTGGTGCTGGGGTTGGGCGGCGCGATCGGCGGCTCGCGCATCGTGCGCAGCGACGTGATCAAGGTGAAGGAGAACGTCTACACGCAGGCGGCGACCGCCGTCGGCAGCCGCACGTCCGGCATTCTGCTCCGCCACATCCTGCCCAACGTCATGGCGCCGATCATCGTGTTGTTCAGCATCACGGTGCCGGGGATGATTCTCACCGAAGCCAGTTTGAGCTTCCTGGGCATTGGCATTCCGCCGCCGGCGCCGAGCTGGGGCGGCATGCTCGGCGGCTCGGGTCGCCGATACATGTTCCTGGCGCCATGGATGGTGATCTGGCCCGGGCTGGCGCTGGCCATCGTGGTGTACGGGGTCAACATGTTCGGCGACGCGCTGCGCGACGTGCTCGACCCGCGGCTGCGCGGCGGATCGGGCCGCTACGGCGCAATTGGCACGAGCCGCCGGCGCCGGCGCGGATCGCCCGGACGCGAGTCGCGCCAGGCACCGGCGAAACAGACAGCGAAACAGCACTCCACGGTTTGAGGAGGTAAGAGGGAGCTGAATAATACGCCAAGTGCAACGGATCGGCGCTCCGATGACAAGCGGCCGCGCCGAGATCGCGATGAACAAAAAAAGAAGGAATCAAGGAATCAATGAACAGGCCAAACAGGTCGAACATGGTTATCGCATTGCTCGTAGCGGCACTCGCACTGGTAGCCTTGCCGCTCGGCGCGACCGGCGCCGAGGAGACCGCGGTAGACGCGGCCCCGGACGGGATGCCCACGCATGGCGGCAAGCTCACCGTCTTTTACTGGGGCGGTGAGGCGAACACCGCGGACCGCACCACCGGCGGCTGGCAGACCAATCAGTACACCGAGGCGGTGGTCGAATCACTGCAGGACACCGACTTCGAGAAGCACGGCGCACGCGGTACCGGCGAGTACACCGTCGATGTGACACGCGCGGTGCCGGAGAAGTTCCTCGGACCGGTACTGGCCGAGAGCTGGGAGGTTACGGACGAACAGATCACCTTCAATATCCGCTCCGGCGTAATGTGGGCCGCCGACGGCAAGGAACACGTCATGCAGTCGCGCGAGATGACCGCCGACGATGTCGCGTTCAGCCTGAACCGCGCGCTTGACAGCCGGATGGGCGGGGCGCGGGTCGAGAACGGCGGCTATATCGAATCGGTCGAGGCCACCGGCCCGTATACCGTGGTGGCGAAGACCAACGGCTTCAACGCGCTGTGGCTCAGGCTCGGCAAGTGGAGTTCGGCGACCGCCATCGTGCCGCCGGAGTACGTCGAAGCGGGCGCCGTCAACTTCGACAACCTGGTCGGCACCGGACCGTTCATC
>JAKZWC010000332.1:0-6695 GCA_047515735.1 Spirochaetales bacterium
GGAGCGCCGACCGGACTGGCTTGCTATTCACGCAATTCTCCTCCGGGGTCACATGGTGGTTGGGCCCCTAGGTCCAAATTACATTTTATATCACGGCGCCCGCGGGCCGTCAAGCTTCGCACGCATGCATGCTTCGTGGCCGTCGGGACACACCGGGCCGGACCGGGCCGTGGCGTGCGTTGACCCGAAGCACTTCAGGCTCTACCGTCGCCGTAACTCATGGCCGACGAAGTGGCGCAGCCGCATGACAACCTGTTTCGCGCCGGGTTCGGCGACCCCGCCGAGGCGGCCGGCCTGCTGCGCGCGCACCTGCCGCAGGCCGTGGCCAACGGGTTGCGGCAGGTCCTCGGTCACGGTGGAGGAGAGCGACTTCGTCGCCCCGGAGTTGCGCGCCAACGAGTCCGATCCGCTGTACTCGATCCCGCGCCGCCCCGGCGGCGTCCCTGCGTGCCTGTATGTGCTGCTGGAGCATCAATTCGCCCCGGAGGTGCGGGAGTGGCCCTGGCTGCCGCGCTTCGAGCATCTGCTGATCGACCAGGTGCTTATGCGCCGCTTTGATACGGTCATGCACCGTTAGCCCGGATTAGTCGGGCGGCGCTGCGTTTGATCCGCACCACGAGATCCTGTTTGAACGGCGGCAACTCGAGACGGGTGTGCGATCCGCCTTGCAGTCGCACCGCCGGCGACTCGAGGCCCGTCTCCGGTGAATAGCAGGAGACTACCAGTTCGCAGTCGGCGAGATCCATCACCACTTGCCCGGCGATCATCTCTCCCGCGCCCGGCTGGTCACGTTCGCGGCGGTCGGCGAGATAGAGTTCGTAGCACTCCCCCGGGATGGCAAGCAGCGAGCCGACGGCGTGCTCGGGCAACGCTCCGATCAGCTCCGGCATAGGGCGCGCCCGTACCAGATCGAGGCCATGGATGAAGCGGGCCAGATGACCGAACCACGCCCGCAAGCCCCGGCGCGACTCCTCGGTGCCGGTCTCGAAGCCGTTGACGATGGAGAAGTCGATGGCGTCGTAGTGGGCGCCGCAGAACAGGGCGGTCCAAGCGCGTTTGCGGTGCACCGTCCAGCCCATGGTGTTCTTGTACTGCGAAGCGGAATTGTCCTCGTCCAGGTTGAGGGGTTTGGGCTCGGCGTAGAGGTCAAGGCAATAGCGCTGCAGCTCCGCGAGCTTGAGATTGCCTTGCATGAATTCTCCCAGGTCGTAGCTCCTGCCGCGATACCGCATGTTGTCCGCCGGGTGCATATTGACGATGTCGACGGCATCCATGGTGAAGCCACGGTCGGCGAATTGAAACACTCCGGGGCCCCGGCGTTCGCTCTCATCGTCCAGGTGATAGGCGAACGCCTCCTGCGCGGAGATGAGGTGGCGATTCGGCAACTCCCGCTCCGTCTCCCGGATTACCCGCGCGATCTCCATCTGCCATGCATCGACCTCGGCATGTCTCCACAAGAGCTGACACCGCTGCGGCTGGCCCTTGACGACGCCGTCGATTCACGCCGCGCTCGGATCAGAGGAGCCGCCAACGACGGCCGCATCTCACAGGACTATGAGCGCGTGTTCGACCAGTACGTCAACCTGTGGACCGACTACCCGGCGGCCAGGCGGATCGCCTTCGACCCACGCCTGGCCGAAAGCGCCCGCCGACTCACCGGCTGCCGACACGTCCGGATCTATCACGACCATGCGATGATCAAGCCGCCCGGTGAGCGCAGCAAGCCCACCAACTGGCACCAGGACGCCCCCTATTGGGCGATGGATCCCGTCGGCGCGCTGTCGGCCTGGATCGCGGTCGACGACGTGAACATCGACAACGGCTGTCTCCACTTCGTACCCGGCTCGCACCGGCACGGCCGCCGCGAATCAATCAAGCTCGACGTGGCAGGGGACAGCATCGTCGACATGATGCGGGAGCAGGGTTACGAGGTGCCCGAACCGGTGGCCGTGGAGATGGCCGCCGGCGGCGTCACGTTCCATCATGGCTGCACCTTCCACCACGCGGGACCCAATCGCAGCGCCGCCCCGCGGCGCGCCTTCGCCATCATCTACATCCCCGACTACACCACATTCACCGGCGGCAAGGACGCCGCCGGCGCGGCCGGCGAGATGCGGCCAGGCGGCCCCTGGGACCATCCATTGCATCCGATTCTGGCCGGCGAGTAGATGGCAGGATCGTAGTAGTGCCATGCGTCTTGTCAGGTCGTCGCCGAACAACCGTCGGGACCACATCCTCGCACCGTGATCTAACCGGATACTGGACTCTCGGCACGCGCGGGCAACGCTTCGACAACGAGTACGGCCAGGGCGTCGGCGGCGGCAGAATGCGCAATGACGGCATCGGCGGAGCTGGGCGCGGGAATGTCGTCGCCGTCGCCGGCGAGTCCCTCAAGATGGAGAGCCAACGCCTCGGCCGCCATTTCCCGGGCCTCCTCGATGGTGCGCCCAGCGGTGATGCAGCCGGGGAGGTCGGGGAAACTCACACCGTAGTCGCTGTCCGTTTCCTTGTGAACCAGTCCCAGATAAGTGCGTTCCATAGTCGTCCTCCTCAACGCATGATAACCCCGGGATTGTCTTTCGATACTTCTCAACGTAGCAGCCGGAATATCGCGCCGCGGATGAGGAACAGTAACCGTGCCGGGTTTCTCAGGATGCTTGAGCTGATGATGTGACCCTCGGACACGGGCAGTTTCCCAGCCGTCCGACCGTTACCTGCTCAAGACCGTTCGGCTGTCCATTACTGATCGATAGCGCTAGAACGCGTCGAGCCGGGTGTGCAGGCGCTGCCGATCGGCGGCGTAGGCCGGGTCGTCGATCAGGTTGCGGGATTCGTCGGGGTCGGCGGCAAGGTCGAAGAGTTGCTCCGGCCAGTCCCTGCCGTGGAAGCGGAAGTACTTCAGGTCGCCGTGCTTGATCATTTCCGAAGGACCGTTGAGCTCATGGTACAGCTCGCTGTACACCTCGCCGCTCCAACCAGCGGCGTCGCCCTCCATCAGCGACACCAGGGAGCGTCCGTCCAGCCCGCGCGGGATCGGGATCTCCGCCAGATCGCACAGCGTCGGAAACAGGTCGACCAGGGAGACATTGTGGCGCACGGTCTGCCCGCCGCCGGCAAGGCGGCGCGGCGCGGTGATGCTGAACGGCACGCGCGCCGAGGCCTCGAAGAATTGCTGTTTTTCGCACAGTCCCTTCTGCCCGAGCATCTCGCCGTGGTCGCTCAGGAACACGATCACGAAGTCGTCGAGCAGGTTCAGCTCCTCCAGCCTGGCGATCACCCGGCTGTACTGCCGGTCCACCCACTCGACCATGCCGTAGTAGGCGGCCCTGGCGCGGTGCGCCTCGCGCCAGGTCACGTCCCGGCCCACCCGCACCTTGAAGAAATCATCGCAGTCGAAGTGCTCCGGCAGGTCCTCGACGTACGGCTCGACGCGCCGCAGGTAGTGACTGAACAGCTCCTCGGGGCACTGATACGGGTAATGGGGGCTGGACAGGCTGACCGCGAGCAGCAACGGGCCCTCACCGGGGCGGTCGTACGGCTCGCTGACGAAATACTCGTCCAGGTACATCAGTGCGCCCTCGACCGAGTAGAGATCGTGCTGCATGTGGTGGCCCTTGCCGGCGCGGGCATTGGTGATCTCCTGCGCCGTCGGCCATTTCCCCGCGCCCGGCACGTGCGGCCGGGCGGCTTGCAGGTGCGCCTCACCGGTGCGCGGGAGGCGCATGTTCACCGCGATGTCGCGTCCGATGCGCTCCCGCCAGCCGTGCATCTGGTCGTGCCCGAGAAAGTGCATCTTGCCGGCGGCGACCGGGTTGTATCCGTAGTTGGCGAAGTGGGCGGGCATGGTGAGCACGTCGCTCGGCAGCGGCGTGTCGAAGCCGGTGCAGCCGTTGTGGCGCGGATACAGGCCGGTCAGAAAGCTCTGCCGCGCCGGTACGCACACCGGAGCCGGAGTATACGCGGAACGGAAGTAAGTGCCCCGCTCGATGATCCGATCGAGCGCCGGCATACGGATGTGCGGATTGCCCTCGACCGACATCACGTCGGGCCGATGCTCATCGTCGATAAGGAGCAGAATATGCGGTTTGTCGCTCATGGGTTGGCGGCCACCATAGATGTTGCAGATGCACCGCGCAACACGCGGCAATGGCGTCAGCGGTATGATGGTGGAATGAAGCTCAAGACATCCGTAACCCTGTCGGAGGACTGGTCAGCTTGCCCAGGTCCGTGTTGACGGACTACGGCAGGCTCGTTGCGCCCCGCGAAGCTCGCCGCGCTCAACGCCGGCCCGAGAACGGCTCTGGCGCTCGATGAGTGACCCGGACGCAGGTGGCTGCGGGCACCACCACCCGGCCATGAGGCCGAACGAGTTGCGCTGCGAGTATGCGGTCGATCCGCTGGGGATCGACGCGCGCCAACCGCGACTGAGCTGGCTGACGCCGGCGCAGCCGTGCGGTTACCGGCAGTCCGCCTACCGGATCGTGGCGGCCGGCAGCAGGGCGGCGCTGCGCGTGCGGGGCGAACTGATCTGGGACAGCGGCAAGGTAGCCTCGGAGCGGTCGGTGAACCTGCCCTACGCGGGGCGAGCGCTCGGCAGCGGGGAGCGCTACTGGTGGCGGGTGCGCACCTGGGACCGGGAGGATCGCGCCGGCGCCTGGAGCGAGGCGGCATGGTTCGAGATGGGGCTGCTGGAGGCGGACGACTGGCAGGGTGCCTGGATCGCGGCGCAGCGGGGTATCTCGGCGCCGCTGCTGCGCACGGAGTTCACGCTGGGGGCGGCGCCGGCGCGGGCGCGGCTGTACCTGAGCGGGCTGGGCTACTACGAGCTGCGCATCAACGGCGCCAAGGTGGGGCGGCAGGTGCTGGATCCGGCGTCGACCTACTACCACAACGACCTGGAGCTGGAGCTGGGCGCGCGGGTGCTGTACGCGAGCCACGACGTGACCGGCCACCTGCGGGCGGGGCGCAACGCGGTGGGGGTGATGCTGGGCAACGGCTGGTACGCGGCGGAGGCGGACGTGCCGCCGTCGCCGAGCCATCGGCAGGCGTACGGCGGCCGGCCGCGGCTGCTGTTGCAGCTCGAGGCGGAGCTGGCGGCTGGCGAGCCGGTGCGGCTGGCGAGCGGCGCGGGGTGGAAGGCGAGCGCGGGGCCGGTGAGGTACAACGACTACAGCCACGGAGAGAGCTACGACGCCCGCCGCGAGCTGCCGGGCTGGGACACACCGGGCTACGACGACACCGGCTGGAGCGTGGCGCAGGAAGTGGCGGCGCCGAGCGGGAGGCTGCGGGCGCAGCCGTTGGCGGCGTGCGAGGTAGTGGAGACGCGCGCGGCGGATCGAGTACTGCGGCCGCGTGCCGGGGTGGCGGTGTACGACTTCGGGCAGAACTTCAGCGGCTGGAGCCGGCTGCGGGTGCAGGGGGAGCGCGGCGCACGGGTGGTGCTGAAGCACGGCGCGCGGGTGTACCCCGACGGCTCGCTGGACGCCCGCAGCAACTTGCACGACCGGGGCTGCACCGCCATCGCCCGCCAGCGCGATACGTACACGCTCAAGGGGCGCGGCGTAGAGGAGTGGGAGCCGCGCTTCACGCTGCATGGCTTCCGCTACGTGGAGGTGAGCGGCTGGCCGGGGACCCCGCAGCCGGAGCACCTGGAGGGGCGGGTGGTACGCAACGCGGTGGAGCAGGTGGGCAGCTTCCGCTGCTCCAATGAGCTGCTCAACCGGATCCACGAGGCGGCGGTGTGGACCTTCGCCAGCAGCCTGCAGGGGTTTCCGCAGGACGCGGCGGATCGCTCGGAGCGGGTGGGGTGGCTGGGGGACCCGATCCCGGAAGACTACATGTACAACTTCGACACGGCGCGGTTCTGGACGAAGTGGTGTGACGACTTGGGCGACGCACAGCGGCCGGACGGCCAGCTCCCGGTAATAGCACCGCTGCATTGGCGGCGCACTCACGACTCTTACGGCATGCTTCCCGTGTGGTGGAGCCACTACGCGCTGATCCCGTGGTCGGTGTACTGGTTCTACGACGACGAGCGGGTGCTGGCGGAGCACGCCGCGGGGATCGGGAGGCTGGTGGACTACCTGAGCTCGCGGGCCGACCGGCACATCGTGGAGTTCGGGCTGGGGGATCACATGGAGCCGCAGCAGGACGGCAGCACCAGCTCGCGCCCGCGGCACACGCCGCCGGCGCTGACCTCGACGGCCTACTACCACTTCGACGCGCGGGTGGCGGCACGGGCGGCTGAGATCGTGGGGCGCAACGAGGAGGCGCGGCGCTATGGCGCGCTGGCCGCGGAGATCAAGGCGGCGTTCAACCGCCGCTTCCTGGATCCGGAGAGCAACCAGTACGCCACCGGCAGCCAGACCTCCAACGCGGTGCCGCTGGCGTTGGGGCTGGTGCCGGAGGAGCGGCTGAGCGCGGTGCTGGCGAACCTGGTCCGGGAGATAGAGGAGCGGCATGCCGGGCATCTGTCGACGGGGATGCTGGGGACCAATGCGCTGGTGAACGTGCTGCCGCGGCACGGGGCGGCGGAGCTGATGTACCGGATAGCGACGCAGACCACGTTCCCGAGCTGGGGCTACATGATCGAGCGTGGGGCGACTACGCTGTGGGAAACGTGGAGCGACCACCGGGCGGAGAAGATGAGCCTCAACATGAAGCTGCTGGGCAGCGTGGAGAAGTTCTTCTACCGC
>JAKZWC010000333.1:0-4381 GCA_047515735.1 Spirochaetales bacterium
CAGGACCGCAAACGCCTCGAACGCCGCCTCCGTAACCAAGCCCGCGCTCTCGCCTTCGAGCTCGTTCCGGAGGCCGCCTGACTAGGTGTTTCTAAGGAGGAGGAGGAGATACGGCGCTACGTGAAATACCAAGAAGACAAAGAAAGAGAGGACGAGGCCAACGCGAGAGAATGGCCCTTTTAGGGGTCTGATCCGGAAGGCCCCTGCCTCAGGGAGGATGAGCCGTCGGGACATGTGGTTGGGGATGGTGCCCGCTGGGCACAACAGCAGCATGCGGGTGTTATTGGCGATCAGGTGCAAGCGGAGAAACTGCTCGCGCTGGTGCCAGCCGATCCAAAGGTCGCGCGGACGGCACTTGAAGGCACCCGACTGCCAGCCGATCAGGGCCAGCCAGCAGCCCCGGTATGCGGCGGCGTAGCGCAACCTGCGCCCGGCGAATCCGCGGAACCCCAGCGGGTGACGCGCGGCCATGGTGGCATCCCAGCCGCACGGCCACGTCCTTGAGCGAGGGCGGGAGGATGAGGTTCGGCCCCGCAGGGCCGCTTAGCGGATCCATGCCTGCTTGATACCAGACCAGGCACGAGATACGACCCCCTGTCAGATCATGGGTCTGTCAGCATGAGATGAGATAGCCCTGGGCGCGCAGCAGCGGCCGCGCTATGCCCACAGCGAATATCTGTGTATAATAAGGACAGCGGAGGCGATGGCTGCAGCAGGTACCGTCTCTCACTCCTCAATCACACATACGAGATGACATTCGAAGAGCTTGATCTTGATCCCAAGCTCCTCCAGGCGACCCAGGATGCGGGATTTACCGCATGCACGCCCGTGCAGGAGCAAACCTTTGTATACAGTCTGATAGGTACCGACGTAGCGGTTCAATCGCAGACCGGCACCGGCAAGACGGCCGCGTTTCTGATCACCATATTTCAGCTATTCCTGGAGCAGCGCAGCCTCGACGACCGTATCGCTTTGATCGTGGCCCCGACCCGCGAACTCGCCGATCAGATCGAGAAGGACGCCCTCCAGCTGGGCAAGCATCTCGATATTCCCATCGCCAGCTTCTACGGCGGGGTGGGCTACGACAAGCAGGAGCGGGCCCTGGCCGCCGGCGTGCGCGTGGCGATCGGCACGCCGGGGCGTCTGCTGGACTTCGCCAAGCAGCGCAAGCTGGACCTGCGCCAGGTCGGTATCCTGGTCATTGACGAGGCCGACCGGCTGTTCGACATGGGATTCATTCCCGATCTGCGCCGTCTGATCCGGCAGATGCCGGGCCGCGACGAGCGCATTACCATGCTCTACAGCGCCACCCTGAGCACCCGCGTCAAGTCGCTGGCGTGGGAGCACATGAAGAACCCCGCGGAGATTACGATTACCCCGGAACGGGTCACGGTGGACGAGATTACGCAGGAGCTCTACCACGTTCCCCGCGACCGCAAGCTGAGCCTGCTGCTCGGCATTCTGGCCCGCGAGCAGCGGCGCAACGCCCTGATCTTCACCAACACCAAGCAGGTGGCGTTCGAAGTCGCCACGCGGCTGCAGCGCAACGGCCTCACCTGCGAGTATATCATCGGCGATCTTCCCCAGAGCAAGCGCCAACGGCTGATCGACGATCTGAAGGCGGGCGAGTTGCAGTATCTCGCTGCCACCGATGTGGCGGCACGCGGCCTGCACATCGACGATCTGGACTTGGTGGTGAACTACGACTTGCCGGAGTACAGCGAGAATTACGTGCATCGCATCGGACGCACGGCACGGGCGGGCCGCACCGGCAAGGCGATAGCCCTGGCATGCGAAGAATACGTGTTCGCCCTGGAAGGGATCGAGGAATTCATTCGCGCCCGCATCCCCGCTGTCAGGGCCGGCGCGGAGATGTACGTGGAGGACGCCAGTGCCGGCATGCGGGTCGGGCACTACCTGGGCCCGCGCAGCCGCGATGAGCGGCGTGATCGCGGCAGCGCGCGCGGCGGTTCGCGGGTAGCGGCTCGCGGCGCCGGGAGCCGGGCACCGCGCGCTCCGGCCCTGGCCGGCGCGTCCGCCGGTGGCGATCGGGGACCTGCCGGAGCGGTGGCTGCCCGCGAGCGCACCGCCGAGCCGCGTGCTGCGCGCAGCGCCGGACAGGGCGTAGCGCGTGCCTCCGCGGCACCGGCGGCACCGGCGGCAGCCGGCTCGCCGCCCGCACCTGCAGGGCAGGGCGGCAGCGGGCGGGATTCCGCGACGGCGGACGGCGCACGCGGGCGTCGGCCAGGCGAGCGGCGTGGAACGCGGGGCACCGGCGGCAGCCGCAACGGCAACGGCACCGGACCGGAGGCTGCGTCTGCGACGGCGCCGGGCGTGACGCGGTCGCGGCCGGCCGGCAGAAGTGAAGAGGCGGGCCGCCGCCGGCAGCGGGAAGCGGGCAATGGCACTAGTCGCTCGCGCAGCACCGAGGAGCGGCTCGCCTACTACCGGGAAAAGTACGGTGAGGAATTCAAGTTGGCGGAGCAGCCGGCTCCCGTCAGCGTCAGCACCGGGGCCACGACGGACGCCGCAAAAAGCGGCGACGAACCACCGGTGTCGGGGCTCGGCCGTATGCTGACCCGGCTGTTCCACCGCCGTACCCGCCAGCAGAGCAACTGATCCCCCCGAACCGATGAGCGCCCGCGTGATCAAGGGCGGTCCGGTCGCGACACGCATCCGCGCGCAGGTGGCGGCGGAAGTGGCCGAGAGCGGCGACGGCGGGCATCCGCCGCGCCTGCAGGTGTTGCTGGCAGGCGACGATCCCGGGTCACTGTGGTATGCACGGGCCAAGGCGAAGCTCGGTGTCAGGCTGGGCGTCCGCGTGGAGGTGGAGCGCTTCCCCGCGGCCGTGACCACCGCGACCCTGTGCGCCACGATTCGGGAGTGGAATCACGATGCCTCCGTCCACGGAATTCTGGTCGAGTTGCCGCTGCCCGCCGGGGTGGACAAGCGGCTGGTGCTGGGGGCGATCGAGCCGCGCAAGGACGTGGACGGGGTGACCCCGGTCAACCGCGGGCTGCTGTTCAGCGGCGCCGAGGATCAAGCCTTGCTGCCGGCCACTCCGCTGGCCTGTCTGGAGCTGCTCGCCGAGGTGCCGGTGCAGCCGGAGGGCAGGCGCGCCGCGGTGGTGGGGCGCGGCGATACGGTAGGACGCCCGCTGGCCGCGCTGCTGGTCACCCGTCACGCCACCGTTACCATCTGCCACACGCGCACCCCCGACCTGGCGGCCGTGGTGTGCCAGGCCGATCTGGTGTTCGCCGCAGCCGGCCGTCCCGGCGTGGTGAGCGGTGAGATGATCCGGCCCGGCGCCACGGTGATCGATGCCGGAATCACCGAGGTGGAGGGCGGCATCGTCGGCGACGTGGAGTGGGACAGCGTGACCGCGGTAGCGGGAGCCGCAAGCCCGGTGCCCGGCGGCGTGGGTACCGTCACCACGGCCTTGATAATGCGTAACGTGCTGCGCGCCCGTACCCTGCAGCAGGCGCATGAGGATTAGGTCATGAGCGACGCCGCGCATGCGGAACTGTTCGAGTTGCCGGTAGCCGCCTTTCTCGAGCGCACGGCCTCGGCGGCGCCCACCCCCGGCGGCGGCTCGGTAGCCGCGCTGACCGGTGCCCTGGCAAGCGCGCTGGTGGCGATGGTAGCGCGCCTCACCGACCGCAAGAAGGGCTACGAGGAGGCGTGGGAGTTGGCCGCCGCGGCCACCCGGCGCGCGGACCGGCTTACGGCGGAGCTGCAGGCCGCGGCGCTGGAAGACGTCCACAGCTTCGAGGCGTACATGGCCGCGCTGCGCCTGCCGAAGGGCTCGCCGGAGGAGCGGCAGACGCGCCGCGACGCCCTGGCGATGGCCACCCGCCGCGCCACCGCGGCGCCGCTGGCCATCGCCGCCGCATGCGCGGAGGTTCTCGTCCTTGCCGAGGGGCTGGCGCCGGTGGCCAACCGCCACGCGGTGTCGGACATCGGCGCGGCGGCACACTTGGCCGCTGCCGCCGCGGGAGCGGCGCTGTTGACGGCGGAGATCAACCTCGGTTCGGCTCCAAAGGACGCTTTTTTCGAAGAGGCACGTACCCAGGCTGCCGATTTGCGTTCCAGAACCGGAAAAATTGCTCCTGAGGTTATCAAGGCCGTGGAAACGCGGATCTGAATCAGCAGTTATTCGGGAGTCATCTCTCCATGGACCCGAATTACGGCCTCATAATCATCAGTTTTCGTATAGATCCAAGGAATATTTGCCGGATCACTTGCCTTGATGGGCAATAACCGTCATATTCCTCACTCCAAATCGATCCGAGGAGGGTGAGCGATGGCATTATTGGACCAAGATGGCTACGATGGCGGCCAGGCCCTGGTCAAAGCGCTGGAGAACGAGGGAATCGAGTAC
>JAKZWC010000334.1:0-2693 GCA_047515735.1 Spirochaetales bacterium
CGACCTTACCGCCGATCACGCCAGCTTCTTCGCCATGATCGCCGGTATCGACGAGAACCTGGCGCGGCTGGACTGGTTCCTGCATCAGAACGACCTGTACGACGACACCATCCTGATCTTCATGACCGACAACGGCACCGCTCACGGCGAGGCGGTGTACAACGCCCGGATGCGCGGCAAGAAGGCCTCGCTGTACGACGGCGGCCACCGCGTGCCGTGTCTGTTGCGCTGGCCGGCCGGCGGCATAGGCGGGCAGCACGACGGCGGCGCGCTGCCGGACGAGGCGGCGACCGCCGGCGGCGCCGGTGCGGGCTCGCTCGCTGGTGGCACCCCGGCCGCTGGCCGCGACGTTCCTGACGTCACCCGCGCCACCGACCTGCTGCCGACGCTGGTCGATCTGTGCGGGCTGCGGGTCGAGCCCGGGGTGGAGTTCGACGGGGTGTCGCTGGCCGGCGTCACGCGCGGCACCGAGAGCGCGCTGCCGGAACGCATGACCGTGGTGCAGTATGGGCATCCCAACGAGCGCCCCGCATTCGCCAAGACCGGCAAGTTCGTCGCCGCCGTGCTGTGGGGCCGCTGGCGCCTGGTGCGCGGCAGCGAACTGTACGACATCGCCGCCGATCCCGGCCAGGCTTACGACGTAGCCGCGCACCATCCCGACGTGGTGGCGCGCATGCGCGAGTCACTACGAGGCGTGGTGGGCCGGTGTGGACGGCAATCTGAACCGCTATCAGCCGCTCACCATCGGCGCCGCCGAGGAGAACCCGATGCGACTGAGCAGCACCGACTGGGCGTGGGCTTACTCCAACGTCCAGGCCGACATCCGCTCTCCCGCGACCGACAGCGGCACCTGGCACGTGCAGGCCGCGCACGCCGGCAGCTACTGCTTCACCCTGCGCCGCTGGCCGCGGGAGTCGGGCCTCGGGATCGCCGCGCCGGCACCGCCGCTTGAGGGCGTGGACGGCGGCTGGCCGGCCGGCAACGCGCTGCCGGTGGCCTCCGCGTGGCTGCGCGCCGGCGGCGCCGAGCAGACCCTTCCGGTGCCGGACGGAGCGACCGAGGTGACCTTCCGCCTCCCCTTGGAACGCGGCCCAGCGCAGATCCGAAGCTGGTGGATCGACGCCGCCGCCAACCATCTGGCCGGCGCCTTCTACCTCACCGCCGAGCGGCTCACCTGATTCGCTCGCGGTCCGCTGGACGCGCCATAAGATCGCCGCCGGCCGGCGTGCCGCTGACGCTCGGCGTGTCCCGGGGCGTGGACAACCCCACGTTCAAGGATGGCATGGCCTACCAGATCGCGGCGGCCCGTGAGCGGCAGTGCGACGGCGACGTGGCGGCGAACCAGTCCACGAGCTTGACAACCGCCGGCTGTCATGGAAACCCTAAACGAATCCCTATTGCAAGGAGACGTGCATGAAAAAGCTCGCACTAATGATTCCGCTAACGATTGTCCTGGTGGCTTCGATGGCCGTGGCCTCGGGCACCGAGGAGGGCGGAGGAGCCGCCATGGGCGCGCCCGTTGGCGAGGTGATCCCGCAGTCGACCGTGGACGCGGCCGGAGACGCGGTGGTGTTCGCCACCCCGGCCGACTATCAGGCCAAGACCGGGCTGACCATACCGCCCTACACCGAGGCGCCGATGCTGGCCGCTATGGTCGCCGCCGGCGATTTGCCGCCGGTCGAGGACCGCGTCAGTGAAGATCCGCTGGTGCTGCTGCCGCTCTCCGAAGTCAAGCAGATCGGGCGCTACACCGAGAAGTTCCAGATGGTCGACAAGGGCTGGATCGGCATTGCCCACAGCAATCACGCCATGGGCATGTCCAACCCCTACAACTTCTCCCACGCCTATCCGCAGGTGTTCAAGGCGGCGACCCCATCCGACGATGCCAGCGTGTGGACCTTCGAGTTGCGCCGCGGGATGATGTGGTCGGACGGCCACCCGTTCACCACCGAGGACGTGCGCTTCTGGTTCGAGGATGATGCCTCCAACCGCGAGCTCAATCCCAACGTGTTCGAGAACCTGGTGCAGAAGGACGGCACCTCGGGGCGGCAGAACATCATCGACGAGTACACCTTCCAGTACGTGTTCGACTTCCCCTACTTGATGGGGGAGAACATCTTCGACCTGATGGCGCTGAGCACCTACCTTCCGGCCCACTACCTGAAGCAGTTCCACCCCAAGTACAACGACGATCTCGATGCGCTGGTGAAGGAATCGGGCTTCAACACCTGGACCGAGCTGTTCCGCATCAAGGAGGATCGCTGGGAGCAGAAGAACAACATCGACAAGCCGGTGCTGACGCCGTGGCGGGTGATCGTTCCGATCCCCAACAAGACGGTGATCTTCGAGCGCAACCCCTATTACTGGGCGGTTGACCTGGCCGGCCAGCAGCTCCCCTACTTCGACACCGTGCAGTTGGAAACCGGCGTCGACCTGGAGGTCGCCAAGCTGAAGGCGCTCAACGGCGAGACCGACTGGTTCTCCAACGAAGGCGTGGCCATGTACCCGGTGGCCCAGGAGCAGGAGCGCGACGGCAAGATCCGCGGCACGCGGCACGGCCACTCCGGCACCAACGGCGGCCTGTTAGAGTTCAACCTCACCAGCGACGATCCGGTGCTGCGGCCGATCTTCCAGAACCGCGACTTCCGCTTCGGCGTGTCCCATGCCATCAACCGCGAACAGATCATCAAGCT
>JAKZWC010000335.1:0-10069 GCA_047515735.1 Spirochaetales bacterium
TCGAGCGCGCCTGCGCCACCTACGTCACGGCGCTGCAAACCGGGCGGGAGCTGCGTATCGTTAGCGACGCGGTGGCGGCCAAGACGGAACGGCAGTGGCGCGACTACCCCGACCTGAGCGACGACCACTTCCGCGAGCTGCAGGCGATTCTGGACCGGGAGGAGCCCTCCTACCGCGACTGACGCCGCGGCATGCGGCGCTCGCCGTACGGCAACGTGGAGTTCGCGCTGGTGGCCGACGGCGTCCCGGTGGACGAGGTATACGACACCCTGAGCACGCCCGCGGGCGTGGAGCGGGCGTTCCGCAAGCTGGATTCGATCAAGGATCAGGTGGTGTGGTGGGAAGCCGGCGCGCAGCCGCCGCAGCTCCTGGCCGACGGCGAGGTGGTAATGAGCACGGCCTACAACGGCCGCATTTTCAACGCCCAGGTGGTGGAGAATCAGCCGTTCGAGATCGTCTGGGACGGTCAGGTACTGGACCACACGCAGCTCGCCATCCCCGCGGGGGCGCCCAATCTGGAGGTCGCGCTCGAGTTCCTGGCGTATGCGGCCAGGCCGGAGTCGATGGCGGCGATTAGCCAGTACATCTCCTACAGCCCGTCCCGGCACTCGGCGCTGGGGCTGGTGACCACCCACCAGGAGACCGGGGTGGAGATGGAACCGCACATGCCGGTCACACCGGCCCGGCTGGAGCGGTCGGTGTTCAACGACTGGGCGTGGTGGGCCGACTACGGCGACGAGATAAACGACCGCTTCGGAGCGTGGCTGGCACGCTGACCGGCGCCCGGCTGCGGGCCCTGCTGCTGGTCGCGCCGCTGGCGGCGTTCATCGGGATAACGTTCCTGGCGCCGCTGGCCGCGATGCTGGTGCGCAGCGTCCACGACCCGCTGGTCGCGGCCGCGCTGCCGGAGACCCTGGCCCTGCTGCGGAGCTGGGACGGGAACGGGGCGCCGCCGGAGGCGGTGTTCGCGGCGGCGGCGCGGGAACTGGTGGCGGCGCGCGAGCAGCGCACGCTGGGACAGGTGGCGACGCGCGTCAACCGTGTGCAGGCGGGGTTGCGCAGCGTCTTCACCCGCAGCGTGCGCCGGCTGCGCGCGGCGGAGACCGATTCCTGGTCTGCGACCATGGTGGCGGCCGATGCGGCGTGGGGCGAGGCCGCCACCTGGCGGGCGCTGCAGCGGGCCGGCGAGCGCTGGACCCTGCGCCACTACCTGAATGCGATCGACCGCGACCGCGCGCCCGACGGCCGCATCGTGCGGCAGCCGGAGGAGCGCCGCATCTACCTGCGGCTCTTCGGCCGCACGCTGCTGGTCAGCCTCGCCGTCACCGTGCTGTGTCTGCTGCTGGGCTATCCCCTGGCCTACCTGATCGCGCATGCGCCGCCGCGCCGCGCGGCCCTGCTGCTGGTCGGCGTGCTGCTGCCGTTCTGGACCTCGTTGCTGGTGCGCACCACGGCGTGGATCGTGCTGCTGCAGACGCAGGGGGTTATCAACGACCTGCTGGTGGGGCTGGGGATGATCGGCGACCAGCAGCGGCTGGCGATGGTCTACAACATGACCGGCACCCTGATCGCCATGACCCACGTGCTGCTGCCGTTCATGGTGCTGTCGCTGTACTCGGTGATGCGCACCATCAAGCCGCAGTATCTGCGTGCCGCCGCCTCGCTGGGAGCCGGTCCGGTGCAGGCGTTCTGGCGCGTGTACTGGCCGCTGTCCCTGCCCGGAGTCGGCGCCGGGGCGCTGCTGGTGTTCATCGTGGCGCTCGGCTACTACATCACCCCCGCGCTGGTCGGAGGCCGCAGCGGGCATCTCATTGCCAACCTGATCGCCTACCACATGCAGGAGTCCCTCAACTGGGGTCTGGCAGCGGCACTGGGCGCGATCCTGCTGCTGTGTGTGCTGATGTTCTACGTCGTGTACGACCGCGTGGTCGGCATCAACCGGCTGCGGCTGGGCTGACCGATGCCGCCGCGGGGAGCCGGCGAACGCGCCGGCAGGGTTCTGTTCCTGGGGTTCTGCAGCGCGGTGCTGCTGTTCCTGATCGCGCCGATCCTGGTGGTGGTGCCGCTCAGCTTCAATGCCGAGCCCTACTTCACCTTTACCGAGGGGATGCTGCGGCTCGACCCGGACGCTTGGTCGCTGCGCTGGTACCGGGGGGTGGCCGGTGACGAGGAGTGGCACCGCGCGCTGGTGAACAGCATTACCATCGGCGTCGCCGCCACCCTGCTCACGACCCTGCTCGGCACCCTGGCGGCGCTCGGGCTGGCGCACCCCGCGATGCCGGGCCGGACGTTGCTCACGGGGTTGTTGATCTCGCCGCTGGTTACCCCGCTGATCATCTCCGCGGTGGGGATGTTCTTCTTCTACTCGCAGGTGGGGCTGGCGCAGACCCATCTCGGGCTGATTCTGGCTCACACCGCCCTCGGCTCGCCATTCGTGGTGATCACCGTAACCGCCACCTTGTCCGGCTTCGACCCGAACCTGATGCGGGCCAGCGGCCAGTCTCGGCGCCGGCCCGCTCACCGCGTTCCGGCGCATCCAGCTGCCGCTGATCGCGCCGGGGGTGATCTCCGGGGCGTTGTTCGCCTTCGCCACCTCGTTCGACGAGGTGGTCACGGTGCTGTTCATCGGCGGGCTGGAGCAGCGCACCATCCCGCGCCAGATGTGGTCCGGCATCCGCGAGGAGATCAGCCCCGCGATCCTGGCCGTGGCCACCTTCCTGTTCGTGTTCGCGCTGTTGTTCATGGCCACGGTGGAGTGGCTGCGGCAACGCCGCAGCGACGCCGCGGAGCGGGCGTGAGGCGCGCCCACGGCAGCCCGGCGCGGCGCCCGCTCGGGCCTGTGGGCACTGTGCCGCCGGCGCCGGTATAGTGCCCGGTATGGAGCAGTTGCGAGTCGGCATTATCGGCTGCGGCAAGATCAGTGCCGCCTACTTCAAGGGCTGCCGGGAGTTCCCCCTCCTCGACCTGGTCGCGTGTGCCGACCTGCTGCCGGAGCGGGCGCGGGCGCAGGCCGAGGAGTTCGCGATCCCGCGCGCGCTGACCCCCGAGGAGCTGCTCGCCGACGCTGCCGTCGAGCTGGTGGTCAACCTCACCATACCCGCCGCCCACCACGCCGTGGCGCGCGCCGCCATCGCGGCCGGCAAGCACGTGTGGAGCGAGAAACCGCTGGCCGTGGCGCGGGCCGAGGGCGAGGAGCTGGTACGCGCCGCCGCGGCCGCCGGGGTGTTGCTGGGCTGCGCGCCGGACACCTTCTTCGGCGGCGGCCACCAGACCTGCCGCAAGCTGCTCGACGACGGTTGGATCGGCACCCCGCTGCACGCGGTCGCCTTCATGGCCGGCCCGGGCCACGAGAGCTGGCACCCCGACCCTGGGTTCTACTATCAGCCCGGCGGCGGACCCATGTTCGACATGGGTCCCTACTACCTGACCGCCCTGGTACAGCTGCTGGGTCCGGTGCTCAGCGTCACCGGGCTCACCCGCATCACCCGCCCCGAGCGCCTGATCACCAGCGAGCCGCACCGCGGCGAGCGCATCACCGTCGAGGTGCCGACCCACGTGCAGGGGTTGCTGCAGTTCGCCGGCGGCGCGCAGGCCGCGATCATCACCAGCTTCGACGTGCGGGCCCATCATCTGCCGCTGATCGAGATCTACGGCAGCGAGGGAACGCTGGCGGTGCCCGATCCCAACGGTCCGGGCGGGCCGGTGGCGCTCGGACGCACTCGGGGTGAATGGGAGCCGGTGCCGCTGACCCACGGCTACACCGCCACCAGCCGCGGCATCGGCGTGGCCGACATGGCCCGCGCGTTGCGCACCGGCCGCCCGCATCGTGCCGGCGGCGAGCTGGCGCTGCACGTGCTGGACATCATGCACGCCATCCACGAAGCGGCCGCGAGCGGCCGCCACGTGGAGCTAGCCACCACCTGCGAGCGTCCCGCGCCGCTGCCCCTGGGCCTGCTGCACGGCGAACTGGACTGACTTCCGGCCCTTGATTGACCGGGCGGGCCGCAATCGCTAACATGCAGGTTGCAGTGGCGGCGACGATCAATACCATCGAAGACCTGGTACGCATCCTGGACGAGAATCCCGCGTGGCTCGAAGCGGTACGGGCGCGGCTGCTGACGCGCGAGTTGCTGGAGCTGCCGCAGAAACTCGCCGCGTTCGCCGAGGCTACGGAACGGCAGTTCGAAGCGATCAACCGCCAATTCGAGGCGATCGACCGGCGCTTCGAGGCGATCGACGGTCGGTTTGAAGCCAATGATCGCCGCTTCGCTCAGCTCTTGACCGACATCGCCCCGATCAAGGCAGCGCACGCGCGCAATGCCGCGGTGCGGGAAGCCGACCTGATTGCGGAGGATAGTGGGTTGACGTTCGTCCGTGTACTCAACGACTCGCAGGTTGCCGAGCTGGCCCGCCTGGGCCCCGCGGCAGGCATCGCGAAGAACGAGTTGCGCAGCTTCCGGCGCGCGGACCTGCTAATGGAAGGGCGTGACGCTGGCGGGGAGACTTGCTACGTGGCGGCCGAAGTATCGTTCACCGTGAACGGCCGCGACACGGAGCGGGCAGTTCGCAATGCCGGACTGCTGACGCGGTTCACGGGCCGGCCCGCCTCCGCGGTGGTGGCCGGGTTACGACATGACAGGCGCATCAAGAAGCACATCGAGACGGGCGAGGTCTCCTGGTATCGACTGGACCCGCACACGCTGGAAGTGGAGTAACGATCAGGACCACCCGACGGTGAGAGCGCCGCGGGCTACCCGCTCCAGGCCTGCCGGATCACCCGCACGCACTCGGCCAGGGCCGGTACCGGGTTGTTCACGTCGCCCTCGTACTCGATGATCGGGATGCCGCTGAAGCCCACCTCGCCCAGCGCCGTGATCAGCGCCGGCAGGTCGAGGATGCCGGTGCCGATGACCACGTCGATCGGCTCGCGCTCACGGGTGTAGACGAAGTCCTTCAGGTGCACGCCCATCAGGCGCTCGCCGAAGCGGCGCACCAGCGCGACCGGATCCTCCCGCGAATCGATGGCCCACGCCGTATCCAGCATCAGTCCGATACGCGGTCCGGTGCGGCGGAACACTTCCTCGAGCATCTGCCGGTTGCCGAGCCAATGCCGCCCGCCGTGGTTGTGCAGCGCGACGTTGACGTCGTACTGCTCGGCCAGCCGCTCGGCGGCGGCGAAGGTGTCCCACGACGCCGGCGGCATGATGTCGCCGCTGATCACCGCCAGGCCGGCCTTCTGCGCGAAGCGGAAGGAGCCCTCGGCGTCGCTGGCGTCGCCGCTGATGGCGTTGACCCCGCAGCTCACCAGCTCCACGCCCGCCGCGCGGTAGGCGGCGATGGCCGCGTCCTGCGCCGCGTCGTCGCCGAAGTCGACGTGCACCCCGCACGGCTCCAGCGCCGCGAGACCGATCTCCTTGACCTTGGCGGCCACCTCTTCGTTGCTGCGAAACCCGCGGAAGCAATAGCTCTGGACTGCGATCTGTTGCGATGCCACGGCCGCGATTGTACCGCCCGCGGGTGACGCGTCTCAATCCGTCCGGCAGGTGATTGTGGCGCCGGTGCGATTGCCCGCAATGTCAGGCGGTGTCGTCGATGGCCGAGTCCCGTCACAGTGACCTGTTCCAGGCCCGCGGCGCCGCGGAGCAGGCCGGCAGCGCGCCGCTGGCGGCGCGCATGCGGCCGCGCACGCTGGACGAGTTCGTGGGGCAGGGGCACATCGTCGGCCCGGGGCGGCTGCTGCGCCGCGCCATCCAGGCCGATCAACTCTCCTCCCTGATCTTCTACGGGCCCCCGGGAACCGGCAAGACCACCCTGGCGCAGGTGATCGCCGGCACCACCCGCGCGCGCTTTACTGCGCTGAACGCAGTCCTGGCGGGGGTGAAACAGCTCCGGGAGGCGATTCAGGCGGCGCGCGACGCGGGCGATCTGCACGGCCAGCGCACCATCCTGTTCGTGGACGAGGTGCACCGCTGGAACAAGGCACAGCAGGACGCGCTGCTGCCGTCGGTGGAGAACGGCACCATCGTCCTGATCGGGGCCACCACGGAGAATCCCTACTTCGAGGTGATCAAGCCGCTGGTGAGCCGCAGCCGCATCTTCCAACTGCAGGCGCTGACCCGCGACGACCTGGCGCGGGTGGCGCGGGCGGCCCTGGCCGACGCCGAGCGCGGCCTGGGCCGCTTTCGGACGCAGGTTGCGGATGACGCCATGGAACACCTGCTCAACGTCGCCAACGGCGATGCGCGCAGCCTGCTGAACGCCCTGGAGCTGGCGGTCACCACGACGCCGGCGGCAGACGACGGGGTGGTGCGCGTGGACCGGGCGGTGGCCGAGGAGTCGATCCAGCGCCGCGCGGTGCTGTATGACAAGGAGGGCGACGCCCACTACGACACCATCAGCGCCTTCATCAAGAGCGTGCGCGGCTCGGACCCCGACGCCGCCCTCTACTGGATGGCGCGCATGGTGTACGCCGGCGAGGACCCGCGCTACCTGTTCCGGCGCATGCTGGTGCTGGCCGCGGAGGATGTCGGGATGGCGGATCCGGCGGCGATCCAGGTGGTGACCGCCTGCGCCGCCGCGTTCGACTACGTCGGCCTGCCGGAGGGGCGCTTCCATCTCGCCGAGGCCACCCTGTACCTCGCCACCGCGCCCAAGAGCAACAGCACCCTGGGCTTCTTCGACGCCTTGCGCGCCGTGGCCGCCGAGCGCGAGGCGCTGGTCCCCGCGCCGCTGCGGGATGCCAGCCGCGACGCCGAGGGCTTCGGCCACGGCGCCGGCTACCGCTATCCCCACGCCTACACCGACCACTGGGTGGCGCAGCAGTATCTTCCCAAAGAGCTGCACGGGCGGGTGTTCTATCAGCCCGGAGAGATGGGCCACGAGGCCACCATCCGGGTGCAGGTGGAGCGCCGCCGGGAAGCCAACCTGGCGGCTGCGTGGGAGAGTGCCGGTGACGCCGGCGGCGAGATCCTCACCAATGCGGGACGCGGGCTGCAGCGGGAGCTGGACAGCTGGCTGGAGCGGACCCTGGCCGGTGCCAGCGAGCGGCTGGCCGACGACCGCGACCGCGTCATGGAGGCAGCCGGCCTGCAACGCTACAGCGTGGTCCTCGACCTCGCCCTCGGCAGCGGACTGCTCACCTTCGAACTGCTGCGGCGCTGCCCGGAGGGCGGCGTGTGGGCGCTCGCCGCGCCCGCGGCGCCGGGTGTGCGCGCCCAGTTGGAGGCGCTCCCCGCGAGCCTGCAGCCCACCCTGCTGGCGGCACCGGCCGAGGTTCCGAGCGAGATTCGGTTCGACGCCGTGGTGGGCCGCAACGTGTGGCGCGCCGGCGCCGGCGAGGAACTGCTGGACGCCGCCGCCGAGCGTCTCGCGGAGGGTGGCCGGCTGGTACTGGCGGAGTCGCTGCCGGAACGGGCGCCGCGGCTGCACGGCGCGTTCGACCTCGATGCGCTGGACGCCGCCGACCGCGCCGCCGTCGTCGCCGCGGAAGAAGCGCACTACCGGGCGCGCACGCCGCTGACCGAGGACGCCGTTAGTGCCGCTCTCGCGTCCCGGTTCGACGCGCCGGCGATGGAGGTGGTGACGCAGCCCGGCCGCCTGGCGGTGACCCGGTCGCTGATCGAACGCTGGTTCCCGGCGCCCGGCGACACGTCCGGCGACTCCTACGCTGCGCTGCTGCGGCGAGCCGGCGTGCCCGCCGCCGCCGTCGCCGGTCTGCGCAGCCAGCTCGAGCGCCGCCTCGGGGCGACGCTGGACTGGCAGGTCTCCATGCTGTTCGTCACCGCGGTGCGCGGGCCGGCAGCCACGCGCTGACCGCAGCCGCGCGCTGCGCCGTCGCCGGCAGCAGGCACCGCGCTGCGGTGGTGGACCTGGCGCGCCGGCGGTGGCTCAGTGGCGGCTGCGGCCGCGCCAGATCGAGACCAGCACCCACAGGCCGCCGAGGACGGCGCCGATCCCGAGCACCTCGAACAGGCGCAGGCCGAACACCGCCGGACCGGTTTCCGCCGCCACCACCACCGCGGCGCCGACGATGAAGGCGGCGGTGACGAAGCTGATCGCGAGCCGGCTGGCGACCCGGTCGAGGCGTTCGCTGAACTGCTCGAGCTGCTCAATGCGCACCAGGTGATGGAGCTGGCCGCGGCGCAGCAGCCGGCGCAGGGCGCGCAGGTCGCCGGGCAAGTCGGGCAGCAGCCCGGCCAGGTCGCTGGCAGCGCGCCAGCCGCGCGCCGCCAGGGTTCCCGGCGCGTAACGGCGACTGAGCGCCTCGCGGATGACCGGCTCGATCTCCGAGGCGAAATCGAAGCTGGGCGCCAGCTGCAGGCCGAGCCCCTCCAGCGTCGCCAGCGTCTTCACCATCAGCGCGAAGTCGGGCAGCAGCGTCAGGTGCTGCTCGCGCATGATGCGGGTGACGTCGCCGAAGAAGCGGGCCACGTTGAGCTGGCGCAGCTCGGCGCCGAAGGTCGACTCCGCCAGCAGCTCGATGGCGTCGGTCAGACGGGCGCGGTCGGGCGCGGCCGCGAGCGGCGGCGCCAGGTCGGCGGTGGCCGCGTCGGACCAGCGCAACAGCAGCTCGGCGGCGCCCTCCGCGTCGTGGCCGAGCAATGCCGCCAGCAGGTCGATCAGCTCGCCGCGGCGGCTGCGCGCCAGCCGCCCCACCATGCCGAAGTCCACCAGCGCCAGACGGTTGCCGCGCAGGTAGATCAGGTTGCCGCCATGCGGGTCGGCGTGAAAGAACCCGTCAACCAGGATCATGCGGAAGATCTCGCGCGCCGCGCGGCGCGCAATCAGTTCGCCGTCCAGTCCGGCCGCGCTCAGCGCCGCCACGTCGTGGCCGGGAATGCCGTCGATGAACTCCTCCACCAGCAGGCGCTCGCCGCTCCAGCGGCGGTAGATCCTGGGCACCACGATGATCGAGTCGTCGTCCAGCGCGGCGGCGATGCGCTGCATGCTGCGCGCCTCGATGGTGAAGTCCAGCTCGCGCCGCAGCGAGGCGGCGAACTGGCGCACCAGCGCGCTGGGGCGGTAGCGGCGCAGCTCCGGCAGGCGCGCTTCCGCCAGCTCGGCGAGGTGCTCCAGCAAGCGCAGGTCGGAGTCGATGGTGCGCTCGATGCCGGGACGGCGGATCTTGAGGATCACCTCCTCACCCGCCTTGGTGCGGGCGCGATGGGTCTGGGCGATGGAGGCGGCGGCATAGGGCTGCTCGTCGATGGCCGCGAACACCTCCTCGGGCGCCGCGCCCAGGTCCGCGGTGAGCTGTGCCCGCAGGTGGCGGTACTCCACCGGGGGCGAGTGGCGCTGCAGGCGTTGCAGCTCCTCGATCCACTCCCCGCCCAGCAGGTCGAGACGCGTCGCCAGCACCTGCCCCAGCTTGATGAAGGTGGGGCCCAGCTCCTCCAGCACCCGCCGCACCCGTTCCGGCAGCTCCAGCTCGGTAAGCTCGCGCGCCTCACCCCGGCGCCGGCTGAAGCGGGACAGCGCCCGGTTCAGCCCCAACGCCTTGACGATGCCGCCGAAGCCGTAGCGGGCCAGCACGCTGCCGATCTCGTACAGGCGGGTGAGGTCGCGCGCCGACTGCAGGGGGTTGAACATCAGCCGGCCCTCCCCCACTCCGCGAACAGCGCGTCGTAGGCGGCGGCGAGGCGGCTCCACGAGTAGCGCTGCATGGCGGCGGCCAGACCGCGCGGCGGCGTCACCGGTGGCCTCGACAGCAGGGCGATCAGCTTGTCGGCCAGAGCCGCGTCATCGTCGTACAGGCAGGCGTCGTGATAGGCGGCGGGGATCACCTCGGGGCAGGAGAGCCGGCGCGGCAGCAGCGGATGGCATCCCGCTGCCACCGCCTCCACCACCGAGATGCCGAAGTTTTCCTGAATCGCGGTCGACACCACCACCGAGCCGCCTTCGAGCAACTCCAGATAGGCGCTACGGTCCGGCAGATAACCGTACTGCACGACCCGCTCGCCCAGCCACTGTCGGGCGGCGATGAACTCCTGCGGCACGTACTGAGCGTTCTCGCCGAGCAGCGCCACCTCGAACGGCACACCCGCCCGCTGCACCTCGCGCAGCGCGGCAA
>JAKZWC010000336.1:0-2624 GCA_047515735.1 Spirochaetales bacterium
GGGGAAGGTGGGCCGGGCGAGGGAAGCGTCGTCCCCGCCGCTCACGGGAGCGACCGGAGACCCGGCTGGAGGCGCGGTGAGACTGCTCGGCGCGAACCGGCACCGGTGCACTGGTGGTGACGCAACCGGTGCATCCCCCCCCCTGTACCTTTTTAGAGATTAGATAGTTCGCCAGGGACTGCTAGAATCCCAGGCGGGCAAGGCAGCCTACCGGGAGCGACCTTGACCTCCCTGCGCCTGGAGCGCCCGGGGGGGACGTGTGCTCCGGTAGGAGTGCCGCGATGGATACCCAGTGAGGAGTCGTGCCAGGTGGGAGGGTGCCAGGAGCACCCGAGCACCGGAGCACCAGTACAGGGGCGGAACGACATCGTGGCTGCCGAGCCAGACAATCTCGGAGGTGAGTAGATGGCAACTGAGCAGTGGTTCGCAGGTGTTGATTGGGCGACCGAGCAGCATCAGATCTGTGTCCTTGATGGGGACGGCAAGGTGGTCGCGGAGCGCCAGGTGGCGCATACCGGCGAGGGGATCGCCGGCCTGTGCGGGTGGTTACACGAGCTATCGGGCGGGCATCCGGCGAGGGTCCACGTGGCGATCGAGGTGCCGCATGGAGCGGTGGTCGAGATGCTGCTGGAGCGCGACGTGCAGGTGTACGCGATCAATCCGAAGCAGCTGGATCGATTTCGGGACCGGTTTTCGGCGTCGGGCGCCAAGGATGACCGGCGCGACGCGCGGGTGTTGGCCGACTCGCTGCGGACCGATGGACGCAGCTTTCGTCAGGTGCAGGTGCAGTCCCCGCAGGTGATCGAGTTGCGGGAATGGTCGCGGATGGCTGAGGAGCTGCAGCAGGACCGCAACCGGCTGACCAATCGCATACGGGAGCAACTGCGCCGCTATTATCCGCAGATGGTGGAGTTGGGCAAAGGGAACAACGGTAAAGATATCGACGCCGCCTGGTTTCTGGGGCTGTGGGAGAAGGCACCGACGCCGGCGGGGGCAGCACGGATCCGGAAAGCGTCGGTGGCGGCGATCCTGAAGAGGAACCGCATCCGCCGCCACGATGCTGCCGGTGTGCTGGGCATCCTGCGGCAGCAGCCACTTGAGGTGGGGAGCGGGACGATAGGCTCGGCTACGGCGCACATCGAGAGCCTCATCGCCCGGCTGAAGCTGGTCAACCAGCAGACGAAACAGGCGCACACGCGTCTTGAGGAGTTGCTCGCCGAGATTCTGGGTGACGACGACTCTGGTTTAGAAGAAGAGCAGCGAGACGTGTCCATCCTACGATCGCTGCCGGGTGTCGGACCGATCGTTCTCTCGACGCTGCTTGCAGAGGCCCCACAGGCCCTGGCTGAACGGGACTATGCGACGTTGCGGACTCTGACCGGGGTGGCGCCGGTGACCAGGCGGTCGGGGAAGAGCTGCGTGGTGATCATGCGGCGTGCCTGTAACAGGCGTCTGCGGGAGGCGATGTATCACTGGGCGCGGGTAGCGATTCAGCACGATGCGGACAGTCGGGTCCGCTATGACGCGCTGCGAGCACGCGGCCACCGTCATGCGCGCGCCCTGCGCACGGTCTCGGACCGGTTACTGTCGGTGGCCTGCGCGATGCTGCGAGACCGCACCCCGTTTGATCCACAGCACCGGGCGGCGCGACCGCTGAGCGCCTGATCGGGGGTAGTGCGCTGGGCGGTAGCTGGTGGACGGAGCGCCCGCCTTTGATCGATCTGCGGGGGTGAGGTCGCGGCGGCGGCGGAGCCGGAGGCTCCGGGAAGCGGCGTTGACGGGTATTTCAAGGGGTACCCTGGGGTACCCCCAAGGCCTGGAAGGCCCTCAGCGGGCCGCTATGAGGCCGACTTGGACGGCGAACGGCCTGCGGCGCCCGATTCCCGTCGAATGACGGCCCTGGAGAGGGCCATGCGCCCGGATCGGCGCCGGGACGGCGCTCACGGCTGCCGCTGCTGCCCGCTCGGCCGCGAAGCGAACCGGCGGCTGTGAGGCTGGCTGTGGCTGAGGTCCAGGCGGAGCAGCAGCTTGACGGCCGAGGAGGTCTGCCGTCGATCGTGGTCCTGTCTGCCGTCGATCGTGGTCCTGGTGGTGGCCTGCGAACCGACCAGGCTGGGCCGCGGGCGGGCGCCGCCGCGGTCAATGCGGGAGCCAGCGGTGCCGGGAAGCGGCGTTGACGGGTGATTCAGGGGTACCCCAGGGTTACCCCCGCAGGTCTGGAGGGCCCTCAGCGGGCCGTGAGGCCGACTTGGACGGCGAACGGCCTGCGGACGGCCAATTACCGGCGGATGACGGCCCTGGAGAGAGTCATGCGCCCGGATCGGCGCCGTGACGGCGCAGGCTGGGCTGCAGGCGGTGGCACGGCGGCGCCGGTGGTAAAGGTAAGGTAAGCCTGAGTACCCAACGAAGGAGCACCCCGCAGCCACCCGGTCGCCTCGGCCGGTGCGACTTCACCGCCGCAGGTCAGGCCGCGGCCGCACCGTCGGCACCGTTACGTAACGGTGCGCAGTGACCATGGCTTTGACCAACGCACAGCGGCAACGGCGTTATCGTGAGCGCCGCAAGGCACCGCAACCGCAGCAGCATTACCGACCACCGCAGGACCGCCGATCCCGAGCGCAGCG
>JAKZWC010000337.1:0-2583 GCA_047515735.1 Spirochaetales bacterium
AGGAGATACTTTCGTTCGCCCTCTCAGAAATCACCCGTCTTGCGTCCATTCCGCTCTCATTCACCGAGAATCGCTGACTCGCACGCCCGTGCGCCGGGTTCATGACTTGGCCGCCTGGTACCACAGAATTCCCGGCAGCACCAGCAGCGATCCGACCGCGGCGGCGACGATGGCCACCGCCAACAGCGCTCCGAGCTTGGCCACGGGAGTGAAACTGGACAGCGCCAGCACCAGCAGGCCGGCGGTCAGCGACGCCGTGTTGATCACTATCGCCCGCCCCGAGGTGACCATGGTCTCCGAGATGGCGCCGGCGGCCCCGTCGGCCGCGGCGCGCAGCCGCCGCGTAACACCGACGATCACGTGCACCGCGTAGTCGACACCCGCCCCGACCGCGACGCTGGTGAACATCATGGTCAGGGTGTCGAGGGCGATCCCGGTCACCGACAGGAAGGCCAGAATCACGACAATTCCCAGTGCCATCGGGAGCAGCGCCAGCGCGCCGAGGGTCACGGAGCGGAAGCCGACGGCCGCGGTCAGGAATACCAGCACCACGGACACGGCGATCGATATCAGGTGATCGCGCACCAGCACTTCGGTGAGGCGCAGCGCTGCAACGCTGCCGCTCCAGATCCGCACCGTGAAGTCCGGCGGGAGCAGATCGCGCGCGAGCCCGTCGACGCGCCCGAGAAACTCCCGGAACCTCCCCTCGAGAAAGAAGGTCTCCTGCTCCGCGTCGAACACCCTGACGTTGAGGTGCAACTGGGCCCCGGCGAGGTCGAGCGGCGCCGGCCCCTGCGCCACCCCGGCCGCCCGCAGCCCCGTCAGCATCCGCGCCAGCAGCAGCACCGCGGCACGCCGCTCGGGCACTTCATAACTGCCGGTCAGCGCCTGATTCATGCGCTGCAGCTCGGACACGAAGGAATAGCTCCAACTCACGCCGGGCAGATCGCGCACCTCCCGCTCGAATCGTGCCACCGCCTGCAGCCGCGCCGGATCGACGAAGAATCCGGCCGGTACCGCTCCCGCCGCATCGGGCGGGGCGGTCACCGTGACGTTGAAGTCGACAAACCCGCCGAGCCGGCGCTGCACGTGGAGGTTGCTGTCCATGACCGTCTCCGCGCCACGGAAGAACCGTGTGAAGTCGGTCTCGTAGCGCAATCCGAGGGTCGCGAATCCGAGCGCGACAAGTGCCACCGGAACGACGATCGTGATGATGCGCCGGTGCCGCAGCACCCATGCCGACAACGCGCGCAGCGCGCGCGCGCTGCGCTGCACCGCCGGCGTGTGCCACGCGCGCGGCCGCACCCGCAGCAGCTGCAGGCAGGCGGGCAGAAACAGCAGTGCCAGGACTGCACAGTAGGCAATTCCCAGGCCGGTGATGATGCCGAATTCGCGCACGGCGGCGATGGATGCCGTCGCCAAGCCACCGAACCCGGCCGCGGTGGTAACAGCGGCCAGAATCACGGTTGCCGCCACGCCGGTGACGCCGGCAACCGGTAGCGGGGGCCGCAGTCGCGCCGCTTCCATGGCCGGTGGCTCAGGACCGGAGTCGACGGGAGCGGCCGGCGGCAACAGGTAAGCCGTCAATACGTGGACGCTGTAGGCGCTGCCGAGGGTCATCACGAACGGCGGCGTGGTCACGCTCACGATGGTGAAATCGAGACCCAACGCACTCATCGTGCCGACCGTCCATACGGTAGCGACACCCACCACGACCACCGGCAGCACCATGGCCGCCAGCGAGCGGAAGCTCAGGTAGTAGGTGGCCATGATCACCAGCATCGACACCACCAGGAGCAACGGCAGATCGGCGGTCAAGTGGTCGCGCATTGCGGCGTCGATGGTGGGCATACCTGCCAGCCACACCGCCAGGCCGAGGTCACGCAGCGGTTGCACCGCCTGCTGCACAGCCGCCAGCAGGTCGCGGTAGTCGGTGCGCAGCGGCACGTTGAACAGCACGCCCAACGACGCACCATCCTCCGAAACCACCAGGCTCCTTGCCAGCGGATCGCGCATCAGCCTGCGCCGGAACTCCTGCGCCGCCTCGACATCGGCCGGAGCCTTGCCGTGGGGTGCGACGCGCTCCAGCCGCAGCCGGCCGCCGGCGGCGGTATAGGAGAGGAACCGGAACGGGTCGACCGTCGCGGTTACCTCGGGTCGCTGCTCGATCTGCTCCATGGCCGCGTACAAGGCGCTCAGACTCGCCGGGTCGTAGGTGTCTTCGCCCTCCAGCAGGATGATGAGCCAGTCACGCTGTGCGCGGCTCTGCCCATGCTGTTCCATGAGGCTGGCGATCTCCGAGTCCTGCGGCAGCAGTTCGTCGAGGTTGGCACGTACCCCGACGCGCGCGGCCTGCCACGCGGCCAGCACCGTCAGCAGCGCCACCACGCCGATGATCGGCAGCGGGAAGCGGGCTGCCGTGGCCAGGCCCGACTGCACCGCGCGCTCCAGCCAAGCGGCACCGACTCGGCCGTGCGCGGCGGCACCTCCGGCGGGCAGCCGCGGGGGCTTCACGGTCGCCCTCTCAAACCGGTTGCGGAGGGCGCGCTGCGGGGTGGTTCATGTCGATGAGCAGGCGTCGGC
>JAKZWC010000338.1:0-3311 GCA_047515735.1 Spirochaetales bacterium
GTCCGGCGGCGAACGCAACCTGCTTTCTCTGGCGCGGGCGCTGCTGGGGGATCCCGGCCTGCTGGTGCTGGATGAGCCGGGGAATCACCTGGACTACGCTGGTCTGGAGTGGTTGGAGGAGATGCTCGCCAGCTTCTTGGGCGGCGTGCTGCTGGTCTCCCACAACCGGCGCCTGCTGGACCGGACGGTTACCCGCATCCTGGAGCTGACCGGCGGCCGCATCCGTGAATGCCGCGGCAATTACACCGATTACCGGCTCACCCGACTGCAGTCCCTGGTCGCCCAGCGCGCCGACTACACGGCCGCTCAGAAGCGAATCGCCCAGCTCACGGCGCTGGTCGCCCGCCTGGCGGCGGTCGCTGCCGTGCATTCCGACAAGGCCGCCGGCAGGCGCCTGAGGGCGCGGCGCACGCAGCTCGCCCGCGAAGAGAGCCAGGCCGTGGCGCGGCCCGTTCTCCGGGAGGAGCGCGTGTCAGTGGTGTTGCCGCAGGCTAGCAGCGAGGCGAACGTGGCATTGCAGGTGATTGGCTATGAGCGGCGCTTCGGTGACCGCGTACTGTTCCGGGACGCGCGCCTGGAGATATCCTGCGGGGAGCGGGTCGCGTTGGTGGGGCCCAACGGCTGCGGCAAGACCACCCTGCTGCGCGACATCGTTGCGCATGGCTCGTGGGAGCACCCGGTGCTACGCGTCGGGCCGAGCCTGACCGTCGGCTACTGCGCTCAGAACCAGGACACGTTTGCCGCGGATCAAACCATCCTGGACGCGTTCGTCGACTTGGGACTGGGCAACAGGCAGGAGGTCCTGGGCGCCCTGCGGGGCTACCTGTTCACGTGGGACGATCTGGACAAGCGGATCGGAGCCCTGTCGGGCGGAGAGCGCAACCGGCTACAGATTGCGGTCGCGGTCCAGCGGCAAGCCAACTTCCTGATCCTGGATGAGCCGACCAACCACATGGACATCCCTGCCTGCGAAGCGATCGAGGACGCGTTGCTGGAGTTCACCGGGACGGTGTTGCTGGTAAGCCACGACCGGTATCTCCTGGACAGTGTCGCGACCGCGGTGGTAGAGGTTCGCGGCCAGGGGCTGCACCGTTTTCCGGGTGGGTTTTCGGAGTACTGGGCCGAGCGCAAGCCCCGGCCTCCGGTAGCGGCTGCCGCCGACGGGGGCCGCCGGCAGGTTCCGGAACCACCGCTGGAAGCCCGGATTGAACGGCTGGAGAGCGAGAAGGTGGAGTTGGAGCGTCAGGTCACGCGGGCGCTGCAGTCAGGAGACCGGACCCTGGAGCGGCGCTACGCTGCTCGCCTGCGGCGCGTGGTCCGGCAAGTCGAGCGACTGTATGAACAGTGGGCCGGCAACTGAGTGATCTCTCACGGTCGTCACGACCGATCCGGCGTTTGGCCACTGTGAAGTCACATGACACGCGTGTTGTGGCTGCGGTCGCCGAGCGAATGCAGATCCGGCGCTATCGATGCGGAGACCGTGGTGCCGTGTGGCGCCTGCACAATCTGGCGCTGCGCCAGGTCGACGCTCATCCGGGGAGTGGGCAGTGGGATCGGGATCTGCACCGCATCGAGGCCGAGTATGTGGCAACCGGCGGCGAGTTTCTGGTCGGTGTAATTGGCGAGCGAGTGGTCGCGATGGGAGCTCTCATACTACATACGGATCGCTGTGCCGAGATAACGCGAATGCGCGTGCATCCCGATGTTCAGCGGCGCGGCTTGGGCGCTGAGTTACTCGTGGCGCTGGAACGGTGCGCCCGCCAACGGGGCGTTACTACGCTGCTGGTGGAGACGACAGCGAAGCAGAAGGCGGCGTTGAGTCTGTATACCGGAAGCGGCTATCGAGAGACGGGCAGACGGCAGCACGGGCCGTTCGAGGTGGTGGCCTTGGAGAAGACAGGCCCCATTTCGTGAGGTGGCGCGGCCGCTCACTTTTCCATCCGCAGCACGGCGATGTGAAAGCCGTATGCGCGGTAGAACGCGACCGCCGGCATGTTGTGCGAGAACACCTCCAGCCAGACCGGCTTGCCCAACCACACGTGGGCGTACATCCAGTCGAGCAGCGCGGTCGCGATCCCGCGGCGGCGGTGGTCGGGGGCCACGAAGAGGTGGCGGAGATAGTAGTACCTGGGGGCGTGTGGCCGTCCTGCAGAGCCAGGTAACACCGATAGCCGTCCTGCAACCAGTTCGTCATGCGTTCGACGAGCTGGGCCGGAGTCATCGGATCGGGGTAGCCCTCGTCGTCCCGGAGCTGCCGATTCAGCCCGGCTAGCTCCGCGACGCGCTCCAGACCGGCCTCGGCGACGGTTATGGCCAGGCCCGGACCATCACCACGCGCCCGGCGTGTGCCGTCACTCATAGCCCGACGGCATCGCTTGCCACGCTGGCGTCACCGCAGTCGCCATCCGGGAATCGACCTGTACTTGCGGCCATCGGCTCGGTCTCCTAGTTCCGAAATATAGTCTCGATATGCGTGTGGGGCAGGGCGCGTCTGCACACCCCATTTGACGCAAGGAGCAGACTAAATTAAGCTTAGCTCGACTTAGCTATGGAGGTGAACGGTGCGGGTGAACATGCACGAAGCGAAGTCGCAGCTCTCTCGCTTGGCGGAGTTGGCGTGGCAGGGTGAGGAGATCGTGATCTGCAAGGCCGGCAAGCCGTGGCTGAACCTGATTCCCTACCGGGAGCGTCTGCAGGAGCGGAAGCCGGGCGGGCTGGAGGGGCAGATATGGATGTCTCCCGACTTCGACGCAGAGGACGAAGAGCTGATCGCTGACTTCGAGAACTCGAAGATCTTTCCGGATGTGGAGTGACGATGCAGCGTCTGCTGCTGGATACCCACGCGTTCGTCTGGTGGGTGTCCGATGTGGCGCGCCTGACCGCAGCTGCCCGCGCCGCCATCGCCGATCCGAGAAACGACGTGTTCGTCAGTGCCGTCACGGGATGGGAGATCGCGGTCAAGAAGGCAAAGGGACGCATGAAGGCGCCGGACAACCTGGCGGCGATGGTCGACGCGAAGGGTTTCGTGCACTTGCCGTTGACCTACCATCACGCAGAACTTTCGGCGAACCTGCCCCTGCATCACCGGGATCCGTTCGACCGGTTTCTCGTCGCGCAGGCCCAAGCCGAGGGGCTTATCCTCGTGACCCGCGACGGGCACATCCCGCTCTACGGCGTGCGCACCATCGCGGCCTGACCGACGCATCCTGGCCATACTGGAGGAGCCGATGGCGCATGACGCCACCTTACATGTTTGCACACGCCAACGGCCTTACGTTGCGCAGTGACCAAGTTGACGCAGACAAGATCTG
>JAKZWC010000339.1:0-3286 GCA_047515735.1 Spirochaetales bacterium
GTACGGCGGGTCTCATCCGCGTCATGCGCGGGAGCCTGTTGGATGAGCTGAAGAAGCAATACGTGGTGACGGCGCGCGCCAAGGGTGCGACCGAGCGCCAACTCCTGTTTCGCTACCCGGTGCGCGTTGCCATCAACCCGATCATCAGCACCGTCGGGTGGCTGCTGCCGGAGATCGTCTCGGGCGCAACCATCGTGTCGTTGGTACTGTCGCTGCCGACCACCGGTCCGCTGCTGTTCCAGGCGCTTCTGAGTCAGGACATGTTCCTGTCGGCCACCGTCCTCATGCTGCTGTCGGTGCTGACCGTGGTTGGCACCTTCATCTCTGATATCCTGTTGGGAATGCTGGATCCCCGGATCAGACTCGAATGAAGTCGGCCGCCACGAGCTGAGACTCGGTACACGATCCATGCTTACGGCCACTGAACAGAGCCCGACGCGTGACGCCGTCGATCAGAACGAGCAGTACTTTCTTGCATCACACTGGCAGCTCATGTGGCGCAAGTTCCGCCGCCACAAGATGGCCATCATCGGCGGGGGCGCCATCGCGCTGATGTATCTGGCGGCGGTCTTCGGCGGTTTCCTCTCGCCACACGATCCACTGCAGCGTCTGCCGAAAGTGCAGAACCACGGGCCGCAAGCGGTGCGCTTCATCGACAGCGACGGCCGCTTTCTCTTGCCGCCGTTCGTGTACGGCATCTCCAGCGCACAAGATCCAGAAACGTGGGAGCCCCTCTACGTTGAGGACACCTCGCAGCGCTACCCGATCCGGTTCTTGGTGCGCTCGTGGACCTACGAGTTCTGGGGACTGTTCAAGACCGACCTGCACCTGTTTGGAGTCGATGAACCGGGGGTGCTGTTGCTGCTCGGCACCGACTCTCTCGGGCGCGATCTGTTCTCCCGCAACCTGCACGCGGCGCGGCTGTCGTTGTCAGTGGGACTCATCGGGGTCTTCATGAGCTTCGTGCTGGGCTGCATCTTCGGTGGGTTGGCCGGGTTCTACGGCGGCACCGTGGACAACGTCCTCCAGCGCATGATCGAGTTCCTCATTGCCATCCCGAAGATCCCGTTGTGGCTTGCCCTGGCGGCGGCTCTGCCGAACGACTGGTCGATTATCAAGGTGTATTTCGGCATCACGGTGTTGCTGTCGCTGGTCGGGTGGACGGGACTTGCCCGCGTCGTTCGCGGCAAGCTCCTGCAGTTGCGAGAAGAGGACTTCACCATGGCCGCCAAGGTAGCTGGCGCCACCGATTGGTCGGTAATAACGCGCCACTTGCTACCGAACTTCATCAGCTACTTGATCGTCAATATCACACTGGCCATCCCGGGCATGATATTGGGCGAGACGGCGCTCTCGTTCCTTGGCGTCGGTTTACGTACACCGGCAATCAGCTGGGGTGTGCTGCTCCAAGATGCCCAGAACGTGCGCACCATTGCGCTGCATCCGTGGTTGCTGCTGCCGGCGATCTTCGTGGTGGTGACGGTGCTGGCATTCAACTTCGTGGGCGACGGTTTGCGCGACGCCGCCGATCCATACAAGTAGCGCTGGGTGATAGGGAGCTGGAGCGATGTCAAAGGCGGGGGCGGGCGCACAATCGATGCATACCGCAAAGGTTGGCGACATTCCGCTGATGTGGGTGGAGCCGGAGGCGGCGCCGAGGCGGACCCTGGTGATCTGGCTGCCGGGGTTCAGTGGAACCAAAGAAGCGATGCAGCCTTACCTCGTCGACCTGGCGGCGGCCGGCTTCGTGGCGTTGAGTTTCGACCCTTATCAGCATGGCGAGCGGCGCATCGAGTCGCTCGATGAGCTGCGCCAGCGCGTGCGCGGCAACATCCGTCGCTACTTCTGGCCGATCCTGGCGCGGACCGCGGAAGATGTACCACGGGTGATCGACTGGGCGGTGCGGCACCTTTGCGTGGCCGAGGTGGCCGGCATGGGCGGCATCTCCGCCGGCGGCGACACCTCCGTCGCGGCCACCGCGGTCGACCCGCGCATCGCCGTGGCGGCCGCGGCCATCGCCACCCCCGACTGGCTCCGTCCCGGCTCCTTCGAGCCACCGGAGGCGCCGGACGCCGCGGCCCGGGCCTGCTACGCGCGGCGCAACCCGCTCACCAACCTGGCGGCGTATCGCCACACCCCCGCAATCAGCTTTCAGAACGGCGCCCGGGACCGGCAAGTCCCGCCCGACGGCTCGCAACGCTTCGTAGCCGCCCTGCGCGAGGAGGTGTACGCGCACTGCGCCGAGCGGCTGGAAGTAGTCCTCCACGAGGGGATCGCCCACGAGTTTACCGCCGCCTGCTGGGCCAACGCGCTGGCCTGGTTCCGCCGCCACCTCGCCCCTCAGCCGTAGTCCATTGCTGGCGCAATGGACGAACGTCGGAGCGCCGGCGACGGCCCCACGCTTCAGCTTGACTCATAGATGCTTCTCATCTGCCAGCAGTCGAGGGACAGGACTTTGGATTCCTGACCTCGAGATATAAGCGAGACCCCGGTGCTGTCCGGGCGGCCCGGATAGACCCTGACCGCGACGCACTGTCTCCCGTTCACGAACACCTCGACCACGCTTCGGTCGACAAAGATCCTCAGCCGTACCGGTTCACCGGACTCGATCAGCACCGGCGCCGACTCGGGCGGCCTCGACAGCGCGTCGGGCAGAGACGAGGAACACGAGTTGTCGATCGTGATCACGCTCTCGTAGCGCACCGCGGTCGACAGGGCCGTGGACATCACCCGGTAGGAACGAACGTCGTCCGGAAACGGTTCCCGGTACTTGAAGCCTCTCCTGTGGTAGAGGCAGATCCGCGTGTACTCCCCGTCACCTTGCGCCAGTTCAACAGCAGGGGGTCGCGGGAGATGGCCACCATGTTCCCGACTCCCATGCCGTGGTACATGGCGATCACCCGATCCTCCTCCACAAGGGTGGTTCCCGAGTAGCACTTGTCCTCCGGTCCGGGACCAATGGCATACGGAAGGTCCCGCCAGTGGATGAGGTCCGGGCTGACGGCGTGGCCCCAGTGCTGGCGCGGGTCCTCCGGCGGCCGCGCCTGGTAGAAAAGGTGCCAGCGGCCCTGCCAGAAGCACAGCCCGTTGGGGTCGTTCAGCGTGTACTCCGGGTTGACGTAGTGGTAGAGGGGTCGATGGGGGTCGTCCGCCTTCTCCCGGCGCGCCTCCCTCATCCGCCGCAGGAGGGGATTGCGCCGGAGCTGGTTCTCCTGCTCCTCCAGGGTCTTGGCGAACTCGAACCGCGGGGCTTTCGAAGGAGGAAACTCGTTCACGGTGCGGCTCT
>JAKZWC010000340.1:0-2732 GCA_047515735.1 Spirochaetales bacterium
CTGCCAGCGGTGCGGAATGAACATGTGGATGGTGCCGCGGTCGATGAACAGGTCCATGTAGGAGCACTGGTGGTTCCGGAACGGGGTGTCGAACGTGGGTTGCAGTGCGTTGGCCAGCAGGAAGCGGGGCTCGGACCAGGAACGGCCGCCGTCTGAGGAGAGGGCGACCCAGAGCTCCGAGCGATCCGCCATCAGCTCCGGCTTGCTGCTATTGAGTCCCGTGTAGTCGAGATCATGATGCCGGTTGTGGTGGAAGGCGGCCAGGGTGGCGCCGTCCGAGAGCATGAACAGCATCGGCGGCGCGTCCGGGTGGACCAGCGGCGTCGGCACGGGATAGTTCCAGCTCCTGCCGTCGTCCATGCTGCGCGCCTGCCACAGGTGGCCCTCCGGCGAGCGCGCCATCAGCAGCACCTCGCCGGCGCCGAGATCGATGGGCCGCCCTTCGTCCAGCCGCCCGAAGCCGCGCGCGAACCAGCCGCCGTGACGCGCCTCGGGCAGCAGTTGCCAACTCGCGCCTTCATCCTCGCTGCGCAGCACGTATTGGCGCGTCAGCAGCGGTTTGTAGCTCCAGTCCGCTTCGTGGGAGCCGATCAGCCAGCTTCCCGCCTCGGTCTCGCACATACGCATCACCGACATGCCGGCGAAGCCCGGATCGTTGTCCGGTTCGATCAGGCGCACGTCGCTCCAGGTGTGCCCGTCATCGTCCGACCACCGGTAGCCGATGGGGGCGTTCTCCTGCTGCCCGCGTTCCCGGCGGTGGCGCTCCCAGATCGGCTGGGTCCCGAAGGAGTAGATGCGGCTACCGCCGCGCGGGATGAAGGGCACGAACCCGTGCTGGTTGTAGTCGATGGCGAAGGCGATGCGCGGGCCGTGCCAGCTCTCCCCGCCGTCCGCAGAGCGGAACGCCACCAGGTCGTTGATCTTGCGCTCGGCGCGGCCGTAGTGGCAGCCGCCCTCCGCGGGGTCGTGATCGGCGCTGTCGGTAGGGAACATCAGCAGGTAGTCGCCGCCGGGCGTGACCGTGGCGCGGGTCTCGAACAGCGTCCCCGGCGCACGGTAGATCACCTGTCCTTGCACTCCGGGCACCGACAGCAGGCCGACCTCTTCCAGCGCCACCAGACCGCCAGGCGGGGAGCCGACGCTGGCGGGCGCCCCATGAATCGTGATCCGGTCTGCCAGCGGCAGCGGTTGGTACGTCATCGCGAGTAGCCGACCTTAGCACCGCCGCCCGCGCCGCTCAAGCGCCGGCAGCGCAGTCAAGCGCACGCCGAGCGGGAACCGCTGTCACGGGTGTGGTAGGCTGCGCGCGATGGGTATCACACCACGGCAGCGGGAGTTGCTGGCGCACACCTGGGTCGACTTCATGCCGATGCAGCGCTTCGCGGAGGCGCCGCTGATCGTGGAGCGGGCCGACGGCGTCTACTACTGGGACGTAACGGGCAAGCGCTACCTGGACGCGATCGGCGGCGTCTTCGTGGCCAGCCTCGGCCACCGCCACCCGCGGCTGCTGGACGCCGTGCGCGCGCAGTTGGAGCGGCTCACCCTGGCGCCGCCGATGCACGGGGTAGCCGACGTCACCCTGGAGCTGGTCGACCGTCTCGGCGCCGTGACCCCCGGCGACCTGGACTTCATCAAGACCTTCAGCGGCGGCTCGGAGGCCAACGAGGCGGCCATCAAGCTGGCACGCCAGTACTGGAAGCAGAGCGGCCATCCCGGCAAGTACAAGGTGATCAGCCGCTACTACGGCTATCACGGCAGCACCTTCGGCGCCATGGCCGCCAGCGGCACCGGACCGCGCAAGAGCAAGTTCGAACCGCAGATGGGGGGCTTCGTGAAGGTGTTTCCGCCCACCCACTACCGCGGCCGCTTCGCCACCTGGGAGGAGTGCAACCGCTTCGCCGCCGTCAGCGTGGAGGACGTCATCGTCGCCGAGGACCCGGCGACGGTGGCCGCCGTGATGCTGGAGCCGATCGGCAACACCGGCGGCATCATCACCCCCACCGAGGAGTACTTCGCTCTCCTGCGCGAGATCTGCGACCGCCACTCCGTGCTGCTGATCTTCGACGAGGTGATCACCGGGTTCGGCAAGACCGGCAGCATGTTCGCCGCCCAGACCTTCGGCGTGACCCCCGACGTCATCTGCTGCGGCAAGGGCATGTCCTCGGGAGTGGTGCCGATCGGCGCCATCGCCGCGCGCCGCGGCATTGGCGCGGCCTTCTGGGGCGACGAGCAGGACAACGTCCACTTCGCCCACGGCAACACCTACGCCGGCAACCCCCTGGCGGCGGCCGCCGCCATCGCCGTGCTCGACACCCTCGCCGGCGACGACCTGTGTGCGCGCGCCCGCGACCACGGCGCCTACCTGCGGACGCGTCTGGAAGCGCTGCACCACACCGGCGTGGTGCGCGAGGTACGGGGCCGCGGCATGCTGCTCGGGGTCGAGCTGACCGACCCGCGCGTCGGCACCGCCCTGGCGCGCCGCGCCGTCGGCGACGGGCTCATCCTGCGGGTCGACCCCGGCTGGTTCGCCATCGCCCCCGCGCTCACCGCCAGCCGCGCCGAGCTCGATGCGATCTGCGACCGGATCGAGGCCAGCCTGGCCGCGGCCATCGCCGACGCCGGCGTGTAGCAGCCTGCGAGTCTGCCATAGGCCGATAACGCACCCCGCTGCCTGGGCGCCGAGGTCAGTCGGCCTCGCCCCCCGTCGGTCCGACCCGATTGAACGTCTACCC
>JAKZWC010000341.1:0-31169 GCA_047515735.1 Spirochaetales bacterium
GGGACTATCGGCCGGTCATTCCGGTTGCTGGCCGCGCGCGCGTACCTGCTCCGGGAGCCCGTACAGGTTGATGAAGCCGGTGGCGTCGGCGTGGTCGTAGCTGCCGGCGGCGAACGAAGCCAGATCATGCCGGTACAGACCGTGAGGTGACTCCCGCCCGGTGACCGTGAGGTTGCCCCGGTACAGCGCCAGGCTGACCGAGCCGGTCACGACTCGGCAGAGCCGCTCGCAGAACGCCTCCAGGGCGCCCCGCAGCGGGGTGAACCACTTGCCGTTGTACACCAGAGCGGCGTAGCGCAGCGCCAACTCCTGCTTGGCGTGCAAGGCGTCGGCGTCCAGGGTCAGTGCCTCCAGCTCGCGCAACGCGGTCCACAGAATGGTACCGCCCGGGGTCTCGTACACGCCGCGGCTCTTCATCCCCACCAGCCGCGACTCCACCAGGTCGGCGCGGCCGATCGCGTTGGCGCCGCCGATCCGGTTCAGCTTCGCCAGCAGAGCCACCGGCTCCAGGCGCGCGCCGTCGACCGCCACGGGAGTGCCCGCAGCGAAGCCGATGGTGACTTCGGTCTCGCGGTCGGGGGCCTCCTGCGGCGCCACCGAGCGTTGAAACAGCGCCGCCCGCGGGCGACTGGCGGGATCTTCCAGGTCCCCGCCCTCGTGACTGATGTGCCACAGGTTGGCGTCGCGCGAGTAGATGTTGCGACGCGAGATTCCGCCCAGGTCTATGCCGTGGCGCGCGGCATAGTCGATCGCCTGCTCGCGCGAGCGGATCTCCCACAGCCGCCAGGGTGCAATGACGGTAAGCTGCGGTGCCAGCGCCCGATAGGTCATCTCGAAGCGCACCTGATCGTTACCCTTGCCGGTGCAACCGTGGGCGACCGCGTCGGCGCCCTCAGCCAGTGCCACAGCCACTTGGTGCTTGGCCTGGAGCGGACGGGCGATCGACGTGCCCAGCAGGTACTTGCCCTCGTACACGGCACCCGACCGCAGCAGGGGAAACAGGTACTCGGTCACGAATTCGTGGCGCAGGTCCCGCAGGTGGAGCTTGCTGGCACCGGAGGCCCTGGCACGCTGCTCCAGGCCGCTCAGATCCTCCTCCTGGCCGACGTCGGCACAGTACGCCACCACCTCCGCTCCCGGATAGCGCTCCTTGAGCCAGGGGATGATGATCGAGGTGTCCAGGCCTCCGGAATAGGCCAGGACGATCTTGCGCACCGCCGCCATGGCTAGCCCCCCGTGAGCTCGCCGACCACCTGTGCAATGATCGCCAGCCCCTCGTCGATCTCCGCCTCGCCGATGATCAGCGGCGGTGCCAGGCGCAGCACGTCGTCACCGGAACGCAGGGCCAGCAGGCCCGCCTCGCGCAGCGCCGGCACCAGCTTGCCGATCGCGGGGGCGCCGCCGACCTCGCCGGTCACGGTGACGCCGGCCAACAGCCCGGCGCCCTTCACCGCGCCGAGCAGCGCGCTGCCGGCGGCCAGCCGCTGCAACCCGGCGCGCAGATGCCGCCCGCGTGCGGCCACCGCGGCGGTGAACTCCGGCGCTGCGACGATATCCCACACCAGGTTGCCGACGGCGCAGGTAACCGGGCCGCCGCCGAAGGTGGTGCCGTGGTCGCCGATGTGCAGCTCGGCGTTGATCGCGGCAGGTATCAGCGTCGCCGCCAGCGGCAGTCCGCCGCCCAGCGGCTTGGCCAGGGTGATCAGGTCCGGCTCCAGCCCCACCAGAGCACTGGCATACAGTTCACCCGTCCGGCTCAATCCGGTCTGCACCTCGTCCGCGATCAGCATGATCCGATGGCTGCGGCAGAGCTGGTTCAAGGTCGCGGCGAAGTCCCGGCTTATCATGTCCAGGCCGCCCTCACCCTGCATCACCTCGACAATGACCGCGCCGAAGCTGTCATCGAGCGTGGCGCGGGCGGCATCGGCATCGCCGTAGGGCAGCGTCGTCACGCCGGGAATGAGCGGTGCGAACGGCTGCTGGTACTTCTCGGTCGGCGTGCAGCTCAGCGCCCCCATGGTGCGGCCGTGAAAGCTGCCGCTGAAGCAGGCGATGCGATGCTTGTCCTCGTGCCCGTTGCGCCGGGCCAGCAGGCGGGCGTACTTGAGCGCGGTCTCATTCGCCTCGGAGCCGCTGTTGGTGAACTGCACGCTGGCAATGCCCGCGCACGGCGGAGCGGATGCGATCAGCTTCTCCGCCAACTCCAGGGCCGGCTCGGTGGCGTACAGGTTCGAGACGTGGATCAGTTTGCGCATCTGGGCGGCGGCGGCCGCGGCCAGGTCCTCGCGCCCGTAGCCGAGCGCGTTGACGGCGATGCCGGCACCGAAGTCCAGATAGGAGCCGCCCGCGACGTCCTGCACACGGCAGCCCTGGCCGCGATCGAGGACGAGCAGCTCCGGTGTAAAGACCCCGGGCATCGGGTGATCGGTGACTAGTGCACCGTTGCGTTGCATGGTTGTGCCTCCTGTGTCGATTGCTGTGCCGGTTGCGAGAGAATGGTGGTGCCGGCGGCGCCGGTCAACAGTGCGGTCAATTCGCCGGCGGCGGCGAAGCGGCCGATCACGACCCGCCGCACCCCCTGCTCCAGGGCGTGCACCGCGGCCTCCAGCTTCGGGATCATGCCGCCGCGAATGACGCCGGCGGCCATTTCCGCGGCAGCGCGCGGCGGCGTCAGGGTGGGCAGCACGGCACCGTCCTTGAGCACTCCCGGGACATCGGAGAGGAACAGCAGGCGGTCGGCGGACAGAGCCGGAGCGATGCGCAGCGCCACGCTGTCGGCGTTGATGTTCACGGCGCGGCCCGGCGGCTCCAGGCTGGTGGGAGCCAGCACCGGCAGGTAGCCGTGGTCGAGCAACAGCCACAGCAGGCGCGTATCGACCCCGGCCACGGTGGCGGTGTGGTTGGCGCCGGCGAACGTCCCGGCTGCGCCGGCTGCCCGCGCACCGGTAAAGATCGGACCGTCGGAGCCGCTCAGCCCCACCGCCGCCAGCCCGACCGCGTGCAACTCGCGCACCAGACGCTTGTTCACCGCCCCGCACAGCACCATGTCCACGTAGGGCATCTCGGCCGGCGAAGTCACCCGGACCCCGTCGCTGAACTGCGGCTCCAGGCCGACACGCCGGGTCAGCGCGCTCACCTCGTTGCCGCCGCCGTGCACCAGCACCGCCCGCGCGCCGGCCTCGATCAACTGTGCCAGCTCATGGATGAACGCCGTCAGCGAGCCGGCGGCTTCCGCGGCGGCTCCCCCCAACTTGATCACCAGCAGCTCGCCCGCCGCAATGGCCGTGCCCATCACGCCTCCGCGTGGAGCGGCAGACCCGCGGTCTCCGGAAAGCCGAAGCGCAGGTTCATGTTCTGTACCGCCTGGCCGGCCGCGCCCTTGACCAGATTGTCGATCACCGAAAACAGCACGAGCTGCCGGCCGCTGACCCGCCAGCCGATGTCGCAGCGGTTGGCCCCCCACACCTCGGCCGTGGCGGGGATGCGCTCACCGGTGAGCTTCACGAACGGCACCTCGCCATAGACCTGCTCCAGAGTCTCGCTCACGGCCGCCTCCAGGGCGGGCTCGCGCAACGTGACGACGGTGGTGGCGGCCAACCCGCGCCGCATCGGCACCAGGTGGGGGGTGAACAGCAGGTCGAGATCCTCCGCTACGGCGCGCAGCTCGCTCATCATTTCGGGGTAATGCCGGTGACTGCGCCCCGGCGCATACGCCGTCAGGCTCTCGCTCAGCTCGGTGAACAGGTACTCCTCGGCTACCTTGCGGCCGGCACCGGTGACTCCGCTCATGGCCGTGGCGACGACGCTGCCCCGCAGCAGGCCGGCTGCCGCGAGCGGCAGCACCGGCAGCAACACCGCCGTGGGATAGCAGCCCGGGTTGGCGATGATCTGCGCGCCACCGATGGCGCCGCGATGCCACTCGCACAGGCCGTACACCGCGCCCGGAAGCAGGTCGGGGCGGGGCGGCGGGGAGCCGTACGCGGCGGCGAACAGAGCGTGGTCCTTGATGCGGAAGTCGGCGGCCAGATCGATCACCACGGCAGAGTCGAACCAGGGAGCCGCACCGGCGGCGGAAGAGAGGGGCGGCAGACAGGAAAACACCACGTCCGCCGGCCGGCCGGCTGCAGCGGCGGCACTGCGGAGGCGACCGTCGCCCAGTTTTGGGGAGGCGGCCTCCGCGAAACCCGGCAGCGCCGCGGCGATCGGCTCTCCGCCACGCGAGCCAGACACCGGAACGACGGCGTCGACCTGCGGATGTTCGAGCAGCAGGCGCAGCAGCAGGGAACCGGCGTAACCGGTGGCGCCGAGGATGACGGCAGTCATCACGGAGTACCCCCGATACCCGGGATGCGGCGCTGCAGAGCGCGCCGGGCGGCCGCCGGAGTGACGCCCTCGGCCAGCACGGCGAGTATCGTATCGTCCCCCGCAACGGTACCGATGATGCCGGCGACCTGCAGCTTGTCCAGGGCAAAGGCGACGCTTGCGCCGTGGCCCGGCAGGGTATGGATCACCGCCAGGTTGCCGGAAAAGGCGATTGACCGAAAGCCGTGCATGAATACCGACTGCAAGCTGACGTCAGAGCCGGACTGGTCCAACTGATCGCGGAAGGCGTAGGTGTAGCCGCCGTGGCCATCCGGCAACTTGCCCACCTTCAACACCTTCAGATCTCGTGACAGGGTGGCCTGCGTCGTGCTGAGCCCGCTTGCCGCCAGTCGCTGCAACAGCTCCTCCTGGCTGCCGACGGTGCCGCCGGCGATCAGCTCGCGGACCGCGCGGCGCCGCTCGGAGGCGTCCCGGCGCTGTGTCCGGGCAGCCATGGCTATCGAATCTGTATTCATCAGGTCGTATCAGTACTCAATCCAGGAGGATCGGTCAAGCCCAGTCAAGCCAAGCCCCTTCTTCCAAGGGCGCGCCGTCCGGGCGTGGCGTTGGCCGGGTGCCATACGGCATGCTAACCTGCTGATTCGTGGGGTTCGGTCCCCGGCGCATGAATTTCGATCCGAACAGCAACGCCGCACCCGGCATCACGCAGATCGCTCCCTACGTGCCGGGGCGTACCATAGACGAGGTGGCCCGGGAGTTCGGGCTCACCGACATCATCAAGCTCGCCTCCAACGAAAACCCGCTCGGCGTCAGCCCCAAGGCGGCCGCCGCCATGCGCGCCGTAATCGACCGTTCCCACCTCTATCCCGAGATTACCAACCCGCTGCTGCAGGATGCTCTGGGTCGTGCCAACGCGGTGCCGCCTGAGTGCGTACTCACCGGCAACGGGGCGGATTCCGTTCTCTACGCGGCAGCCCTCGCCTTCCTGCGCCCCGGCGACGAAGTGCTGGTTCCGCAGATCACCTTCGACCTGTACCGCATGGTAGCCCTCACCAAGGGAGCCGTGGTGACAGAGGTGCCGATGCCGGATCTCGAGCTCGCGGCGGAAGCAATTGTCGAGCGGATTACGCCGCGCACCCGGATCGTGTTCATCTGCAATCCGAACAATCCGACCGGAGCGCTGTTTCCGCGTTCCGCCATGGAGCAGCTGCTGGCGGCACTGCCGGACCGTGTGGTGCTGGTCCACGACGAGGTATACCGGGAGTTTGCCGCCGCCGATGCGTTCCCCGATCTGGTGTCCCGGGTCACGGCCGGTCAAGGCAACCTGATATTGGTGCGCAGCATGGCCAAGGCCTATGGTCTGGCCGGAGTGCGGTTCGGGTACGGAATCATGGCCCCGGCCACCGCGGCGCTGCTGCACCGCGTCCGCCCGCCGTTCGATACCTCCATCCTGGCCCAGGCGGCGGCTCTGGGCGCACTCGACGATGTCGAGTTCCTCAAGCGTACGCTGGCCCTCAACCGGCGCGGCAAGCGCCAACTGTACGCCGCGTGCGCGCGCCTGGGCCTGACGGCGGTACCCTCACACGCCAACTTCGTCCTGGTGGACGTGGGGCGAGACGCGCGCGATCTGGCACAAGCGTTGTTGCAGCAGGGAGTAATCGTGCGGACACCACGTCATCCCGCCCTGGCCCACTACGTGCGCGTGAGCATCGGTACGGAAGCGCAGATACGGCGCTTCGTCGCCGCTCTCGAAGCAACGCTTGCCGGCTCCGGCGGCGGCGGTGACCGCGCGGGATCCGCGCCACTGCACCGGTAGACGGTCATGCTTCGGTTGGCCCGGCGCGGTCGGCCCTGGGTGTCCGCATGCGGCGCGCTGGCCGTCGCGTGGGCGCTGCTGGCAGGGTGCGAGACCAGCCCCCCGGAACTGTACGATCTGCAATGGCTGTTGCTGGACTTCGACGATCGCGAGCTGGACCAGCGCTACGAGAGCCTGAGCCTGTTCGTCCGCGCCGGCGACGCGGATGGCGCGGATGATCTCGACGAGCTCTACGTGATCTTCGACGAAGGCGAGCTGTTCTGGCGACTCACGGCGGCAACCTGGACCCGCGCCGAACACGAGGGTGCGACCTGGGTCGGTTCCACCACCATCAGCATGCCCAGCCGGGAGCCGTTTCCGGCCGGAGAGTATCGCCTGCTGCTGCTCGATCGCGGCGGCCAGCGGGACGCCGCCCGCTTCGTGATCCCGGCCCAGCGCCGTCCGACGGCAGCCCCCGAGATAACCGCCCACGGCCCCCGCTTCGAGGTCGGCGGCGCTGCGCCATACCAGCTATGGGTGGCGGCCGCGGACGGCGTGGTCACGACCCTGGCCGCCACGGGAACCGTTGATCTGGAAGAGCGCTTCGACTTCCGCGCCGGAACGCGGTACCAAGTCTACGTCTTCGGGCAAGCGGAGGGAGCTGACAAAGGGTACCTCAGCGGCCCCTACCGCTGGGAAGCCCCCTGAACCAGATGCCGCCGAGCAGAATCGAACTGCTGACACGAGGATTTTCAGTCCTCTGCTCTACCATCTGAGCTACAGCGGCCGGATGTCCAGATAGTCTACGGCGCGTGCCCAGAGGCGTCAATATCGAAGCCCGCGGCGGGGCGAGCGGTCCGATCCGCCGGCGGCGGTTGCCAAGCGAGGTCGCGGTTGATAGCGTTGGGGGCCCCGCATGCCTGCTCACATCAGCCACCTGCTGTTTGCCGAGGATGTCCTGCGCGCGGCTGTGCCCAACGCCGAGAACCTGCTGGAGCGCGCCGGCAATCTGTTCCGATTCGGGGCCCAGGGCCCGGACATCTTCTACCACAACCAGCGCACCCGGCCCGTGGGGCTGCGCTACGGTTCGCTGATCCATCGGCACCGATTCGGGAGCATGGTGGCTCACATGGCACAGACCGTGGTCAACGCCGCGCGCCGTACGGGAACCTCGGACCTGCAGCAGGCCGCCTATCTGCTGGGCTTCGCCACCCACGCCGAGTTGGATCGCTTCACTCACCCTTACATCATCTGTCGCGCCGGGTGGGTACGGCCGCGGGATCCAGCCAGCCAGCGGTACCGGCGTTGTCACGCGTTCCTGGAACGACTCCTGGACGTGGCGGCGTTGCGGGCCGTGCGTTCCCAGGAACTGCATCAATTCGACTTCTTCTCGCAGATCTACTGTGGCGAGAGCCTGCCCTACTCCACCCTCAAGATGCTGGTCAAGGCGGTCAACGACGTCTACCCGACTGCCAGCTACAAGTCGCGCAACCGGCGCCGCGTGGAGAATGCCTATGGCGACGCCATACGCTTCTACACCCTGACCGATCACCGCAATCCACAGTTGCGCCGGCGTGCCCTCGAGCTCGACCGGCGCGAGGGTGACCTCCACCGTCGCGGCGCGGTGTTCCACTTCCCCGACGCCGGTCAGGATCTGGACCCGGCCAACCTGCTGCACCGGCCGTGGCCGCATCCCTGCTGCCCCGAGGTCAGCAGTGAAGAGAGCTTCCTCGATCTGATGGCGGCCGCCCGGACGGCTCTGGTGCCGCGACTGGGCCGCCTGGCCGCGATCCTGGGCCTGCAGCTCAGTGGGGCGGCCGCGCCGGAGGAGGCGTTCCGGAGTGACGCCGGCGAGACCTTCGCGGAGTTGGCAGCTTCGTTTGGGGATCAGAGCCTGGGTGCAACCCGCGATGGCCGCACCTGTACGCCGGTCCACGCCGAGCCGTTGCCGCTGGCCGAACTGTTGGAGCGGTTGCATCGTGAGTCTGCCACGACGGCCTCCGCGTGACGGGGACCCGAGCCTGCTCGTGAGCGATGCAGCGACCCGCAGCTTCGTACGCGGCACGGCACGCGACCGCGGCTTCGAGCACGTCGCGAAGTTCCTGCTCCTGCTCGGCGCCGGCACCGCGGCACGGATCCTCTCCCAGCTGCGCTCCGCCGAGGTGACGGGCATCGTCCAGGAAGTCGCCCGCATCGACAGCGTCGAGCAGCGTGAGGCACACCGGATCCTCAAGGAGTTCGGCTACCTGATGGATACCCGCGAGCTGTATGCCCGCGGTGGTGCCGCCGCCGCCGCTGCGATGCTGCGGGCCGCGTTCGGCGAGGAGGGTGCCCGGACGTGGCGGACGGGAGTGCCGGCACCTGTGACTCCGGGTCCGGGCAGTGACTCGGCCGAGGCCTGGGAGCTGGGTCTGCTGGAGGCAGAGGACGACCAGCTCCGGCAGGCGCTGGAGGAGCGCAGCGATCGCCAGATCGCCTGCGCGCTGGCCGCGGCGCCGGCGCCGGTTGCGCGCCGCATGCGTGCCTGTCTGACACCGGCCCGCCGGGCTGCGGTGGAGGCCCAGACGAGTTACGCTGCGGACGTCCTGGCAGCGGTACGGGCGGGCGCCCTGCGGGCACTGGTACGGCAGGTTGGTCGGCATCACCCCGGCGACGAACGACTGCAGCAATGACGGAAGGGAGGTAGCGACACATGCGTATGTCGAACCCACGGACCACCCACACCGCGGTGTTCCCGCCTGGATCGCGACGATGCCGGAAGTAGCCCACTGGCGGCGCGTGTCGATCGCCGAGCTGCCCCGCCATCTGGGGGAGCGGGTAGAGATCGCCGGCTGGCTCTACAACATCCGCTCCAAGGGCAAGATTCACTTTCTGCAACTCCGCGACGGCAGCGGCCGCGTCCAGGGGGTGGCGGTCGGTGGCGAGTGCGACCCTCGATCCTTCGTCGCCCTGGGCTCCCTCAAGCTGGAGGCGAGCCTGTTGGTGCGCGGCGAAGTACGTGCCGACGCACGGGCACCGGGCGGCGTCGAGCTCGGCGTGCACGGGGCCACCGTGTGCCAGAACCCGACCGCCGATTACCCCATCGCCAAGAAGGCGCACGGCATCGACTTCCTGCTCGAGCATCGCCATCTGTGGCTGAGATCGGCCCGCCAGGAAGCGATGCTGCGGGTACGGAGCCGCACCGCTGCCAGCATGCGGCGCTTCTTCGAGCAACGCGGCTATACCCACGTCGATACTCCGATCCTCACCGGTGCCATCGGCGAGAGCGCCGGAGCGTTGTTCAGCCTGCCCTACTTCGACCTCGGTGATGCCTACCTCGCCCAGACCGGCCAGCTCTATCTCGAGGCCGCCTGCGCCGCCCTCGGACGGGTGTACAATTTCGGCCCCACGTTCCGTGCCGAGAAGTCCAAGACGCGCCGCCACCTTACGGAGTTCTGGATGCTCGAGGCGGAAGTGGCGTTCATGGACCAGAGCGGCAACCTGGAGTTGCAGGAACAGCTCGTCAGTACCGTGGTAGCCGATGTGCTGACCGAATGTGCGGCCGAACTGGAGACACTGGGGCGTGACGTGGCGCCGCTGCGCGCAGTCGAGATGCCGTTCCCGCGTATCGACTACGGCGCGGCGGTAGAGTTGCTGCGCGACGCCGGCAGTGCCGTCGCCTGGGGGCAGGACCTGGGCGCCGAAGACGAGACCATCCTGTCGCAACGGTTCGAGCGCCCGGTGTTCGTGGTCAACTACCCGCGCGCCGTAAAGGCATTCTACATGAAGCGCAACCCGGAGGACCCGCGCACCGTGCTGTGCGCCGACCTGCTGGCGCCGGAAGGATACGGCGAGGTGATCGGTGGCTCGCAGCGCGAGGACGACCACGACCTGCTCGAGCAGCGTATCCGCGAAGCGCGGCTGCCGCTGGAGGCGTACCGCTGGTACCTCGACCTGCGGCGCTACGGCAGCGTGGTGCACTCCGGCTTCGGCATCGGACTGGAGCGCACCGTCGCCTGGATCACCGGCGCCGCCCACGTGCGTGAGAGTGCGCCGTTTCCACGCACGTTGTCGCGCATCTACCCGTGAAGTCGGCACGGCGACTCCGTGACATGGAGACGATGAGAATCGATGTACGGGCATCGCCGGCTGGCCGGTACTTGCGGGTCAAGTCGCTCGGCTCGCCGGCGGCGGACGGAGTTATACTACGGGTAACTGCGATGTTCTCCCTCGGAATAGCGTACCTGCTGTGGGCCCTGGGCGGCTTCGGCACGCTCGGCCTGCACCGCTTCTACCTGCGCAAGCCCGGAACGGGGGTGCTCTGGCTGCTCACCGGCGGGATTCTCTGGATCGGCGCCGTAGTGGACCTGTTCCGTCTCCCGCGACTGGTGGACGAAGCCAATCTCTTCGCCCGCCACCGCGATGAACTCGGCGCGCCGGGTCCGACCGCTCTCGCCCCGCGCGCGCAGCCGCAAGTGGAGTCTCTGGAACAGGTGATCCTGCGCGTCGCCAAGGAGAACGGCGGGATAGTGTCTCCCGGCGCGGTTGCCACCAGCGGCAACTGGACCCTCGACGAGGCCAAGTCATACCTGGACGGCATGGTGGACAAGGGACACGCGGAGTTGCGGCCCACCAAGAGCGGCACGCCAAGCGTGGTCTACGTGATCCCTGATTTCCTTACCGATAACACCCGCGGGCAGCTCGAGGAGCTGTAACCACCACTCAACGGACGGGATGGGCCGCTACTCGTCGATGTGCCCCTTGGTCGACATGGCGGCGCCGGATGGGGCGTAGGCCGTAGCCAGGGCGCGGCCCAGCGCCTTGAACAGCGCCTCGACCATGTGGTGCGTGTTGACCCCGTGGCGCACGGTAGCGTGGAGGTTGATTCTGGCGTGCATCGCCACGGCCAGCAGAAACTCACGCACCAGAGCCGCGTCGAAGGTGCCCACTACCGGCTGCGGATAACTGGCGTCGTAGTGCAGGTAGGGCCGCCCGCCGACGTCGATCACCACTTCACACAGGGCATCATCCATGGGTACGAGGGCACTGCCGAAGCGTTCCACCGCGGACCCGTTGCGTGCCTCCCTCAAGCAATCGCCCAGTACCAGTCCCACGTCCTCCACCAGGTGGTGGGGGTCTACCTCCACGTCGCCGCGAGCATGCACCTGCAGGTCGAAGCGGCCGTGGAATGCCATTGCCTCGAGCATGTGGCTGAAAAACGGCACCGGGGTGTCGATACGCACGGTACCGCGTCGATCCAACTCCACGGCTACCGCAATCCGGGTCTCCTTCGTGTTGCGCTCCAGGCGCGCGCTGCGCTCCAGCCGGACGCTGCGCGGCTCGCCGGTTGCCTCGCTCATTGCCATTGTCCTCCGCTGCTCCTTCCGTCGTTCTGGCGCGTGGCCGAATTCCTGCGTGCCGTCAACCGGTGTTGCCCCGGCCGGTGATTCGTCCGACCACCGCCTCCACCTCCCGGTAGTGCACCTTATAGTAGGCAGGGTTGGCAATGAGCCGGACGTGAATCGGTGCCAGTTCCGCGACCTCTACCAGGTCGTGGGCCGCCAGGGTGCGCCCGGACTCCACGATGTCGACGATGAACGGCGCCAATCCCAATACCGGCGCCAACTCCACCGAGCCGCTGAGCTTGACGATCTCGACGGGCACGCCCCGGGAATGAAAGTAGGCACGCGCCTGCGCGGGATACTTGGTGGCTACCTTGACGCCGCCAGGCCTGTCGAAGGCGGGTCCTGCGCCGCGGGTGGTCACCAGACACATGCGACTGCCGCCGAACGGCAGCGTCGCCAGCTGGTAAAAGCGGTGGCGACTCTCGGCGAGCAGGTCGTCTCCACAGATGCCCAATCCCGCAATGCCGTGACCTACGTAGGTCGGCAGATCCTGATTCTTCACCAGCAGAAAGCGCAGCGTGCCGGTACCATCCCGCGTCGGCGTCGTCTTCCATCAGGGGCTGGTAGACATCGAAGAAGTCGAGGACCGGGGTCTCCAGCGGCAAGTAACCCCAACTGCTAAACAGCGAAAAGATGCGGCGTACCATCTGGTGATGCACGTACGCATCCTCCAGGTGCAGGCTCTCGGCGCCGCACGGCAACTGCAGACCACGCGCGGTGCGCCGCGAAACCGCGCGCCGCAAGGTACCACTCCGGCTTGAGGAGCCACTTGAGCATGGGGAAGCTGCGGTCATTTGCGTTCGGGTACCACGCCCGGGTCTACCAGTGCTCGTAGGCAACGATGTCGGAGAGCGACTTGCGGACTCGCGCAGGTAGTTCCTGGTCGGTATACCCGAGTGACAGCATTATCACCACGCGCATGGCGTGCGGAACACTGAGGATATCCTGCACTTCCTGCTCGTCGAACGTGGTCATGGCGCTCGACCCGATTCCCTCATGGGTGGCCTGCAGCATCATGAAGGCGGTGGCAATGCTCAGATCCACCGGATGGGAGAGCTGACCGTTCGGCATCCGGTAATCGATATTCGTGGTACAAACCGCTATGATAATCGGTGCCGTAGCGATTTGTTCTGCCCCGAACGCGGCGTTTGCGAGCCGGTCGCGGAGATCCGATCTGCTGACCACGATGAAGCGCCATTCCTGTCGATTCTTGGCTGACGGCGCCAAGCGGCCGGCGTGCAGGATACGCTCGAGAGGTTCGCGGCCTATTCTACGTGGGAGGAAGCGCTTGGCACTCCATCGTGTCGTTATCGCCGGAAGTATACCCATGGTGCGCACGGTGAGAATCGAACTCGGACAGCATAATCAATCCGAATGCGCGGTGCAATAACGGCGCCCCGATCCACCGGCGCCGCGGCCGTGGTCTGCCTGCTGCTGACGTTGACGCCAGCGCTTGACGCACAGCAGTCGCCGCAATCCGCAGACGCCGCCTTCGAACAGGACGTGGCGTACCTGTCCGCGCTGAGGCCACGCGCGGAGGGCTCTTCCGCCGAGCTCCATGCCGCCGAGTACGTCCAGCGGCGGCTGACCGCGATGGGACTCCCGGCGCAGCTACGTTCTCTGAACGACCCGCTTTCCGCCATTGTCGAGGCAGTCGTCCCGGGGAAACTTCCCGACTCGCTGCTGGTGGCGGTGCCGCTGGCACCCCCGGCGCCCGCTCCCGGCGACCCGATCGCCGCCTGGCGACGGCTGGTCGAGCCAACGGCCACCGGCATCGCGCCCGCCGTGGCGCTCGGCTTCGCTCGCAGCCTGGCCGGCGCCTCGCAGCCACCGCCGATCACGGTGCGCTTCCTGTTCCTCGGAGCGGAACACGGCGCTGTCGATCAGGGATATCCCCTGGGCAGCCGCACGTTTCTGCAGGAGTTCCAGGCCGGGGCGCCGGCAGCGGTACTGTATCTGGACCTGCGCGGCATTCCCAGCCACCTGGTACCCTACGCGGGCGGCGCCGGCATCGAGTCGCCGCCGTGGCTTTATGACCGGGTAGTGACCGCCCTGCACGCGGCCGGCCACCCGCTCCGGCTGACCCGCGCCAACACCATCCATCTGGTGCGCCTGGGCCTGACACCCCGGTCGCTGCTGGCGCCGTTTCACCAGGCCGGTCTCCCCGGGCTCCACCTGGCCGGCCAGTACCGGCCCATCGACGACTCCCAGAGTGATCTTTGGCCGGGCCGCATGCAGGAGTTCCTGGCCCAGTTGCTGGCGTCGTTCGCCGACGGGGTGCCGGATGACTGGGACCGCCACTATCTGCTGTTCAACCGGCCGCGATCGCCGCTGATCATCAGCGAGCCCGACTACATGATCGCGCTGGTCGTGGTCCTCGCCCTGGCGATCACGTACCTCTTCGCCGTGTCGTCGCGGCTGCGCTTCTTCCTGGCTCCGCTGTGGCGGGACGGGTGGCGCATACCACTCCTGGCAGCGGTGACCTATGCGGCGATCAGCGCCGGCACGACAGCGGTCAGGCTGCTGCCGGCGGTGCGGGGCACGCCTACGTTGTGGCACGAGGCGCCGCTTCTGTTCGTGATGCTGAAAGTGGCAGTGGCGCTCCTGGCGGCGACCCTGCTGCGCTACCTGGCTGCTGCGAGATGGCTCCCTCAGCCTCGGCGGAAGCTGGTTGCCAGATTCGACTGGGCGGCTGCGGTGGTCCTGCTGTTCGCCCTCAGCGGCGGCGCGGCGGTCATCAACGTCGCGCTGGCCTTCCCGTGGGTATGGGCCCTGTTGTGCGCCCTGCTGGCCACCAGCTCCAGCAACCGCTGGATCAGGTTTGCCTGGATTCTGCCGGCACCGTTGTGGATCATCGCGCCGGCGCGCGGGCTGCTTGCGTTGCCTGCGCTGCCGTTCGTCGAGTTGGTGCTGTTCGCGTCACCGGTGGTCGACCTGCTGGTGACAGCGGCGGTGTTGCCGTTCTGGCTGCTGGCGCGTGGTGGTCTAGCCGGCCTGCGCGGGAGCGGGAGAAAACGCCGCGGGCGGCGAGTCGCGCTGCACACGTGGGCTGCGACCCTGGTAGTGCTGATCGTCGCCGGGAGTGCCCACGCATTTACCATGAACTTGTACGGCGACGGGCGCCTGCAGCCGCTTGCCGCAAGTGCCTCCATCGATCTCGACACCGGCCGCAGCAACCTGCACCTGTCGAGCCCGGGGCCGATCGGGGCCGTGACCGTGAACGTCGCCGGGGAAGAACGCACCGTGACCACGCGCGAGCAGGTGTACACCATACCGATGGCTACCGTAACCGGACTGATGACTTTCACGGAGCGCACGGAGACATACCGTGACCGCCACAGCGTGACGTTGGATCTGGCCCCGGTGGGTGAGCCCCGGGAACTGCGCCTCACCCTGGAGTCGGACGACGCTTTCGCACTGCTCAGTGCCAACCACCGGTACCGGAAGCTGGACGAGGGAAGTTACCGCCTGTTGGTGGGGGTGGGACCGCCCAACCCGCTGGCGGTGCAGCTTACCGTGCCGCGCGACCTGAAGCTGGTGCTGCGTTACGAGTTGGTGTATGACCAGCCGCCGCTGCCGATCACCGTCCAGGGGGACGACAAGATGGTGGTCACCTCCACCCAGGTGACCGGCTCCATTCCCATCTCGAGCTGATCATGACGCTGCCGGCAGCCACGATCAGGACGTTCCATCTCGACTTCGACGCGTTCTACGCGTCGGTAGAGCAGCGCGACAACCCGGAGCTGCGTGGCCGCCCGGTAGTGGTGGGGGCGGCCCCCGGCGGTCGCGGAGTGGTATCCGCGTGCTCCTACGAAGCGCGCGCCTTCGGCGTACATTCGGCGATGCCGGTCTCGGAGGCGGTAAGACGCTGTCCCGACGCGGTGTTCCTGCCGGTACGAATGGCGCACTATGCTGCGGTGTCGCGGCAGGTCATGCAACTGCTGGCCACATTCAGCCCCGTCGTGAGCCCTGTCTCCATCGACGAGGCGTTCATGGAGATAACGGGACTGGAACGTCTGTGGGGGCCACCGCGACAGCTTGCGGAGCGGATTCGCCGCGAGGTGCGGGAGCGCTGGCAGCTCACCATTTCCATCGGTGGCGCCGCCACCCGTTACTTCGCCAAGCTGGCTTCGGCGCGCAGCAAGCCGGACGGTGTGCTGCTCGTGCCCGCAGGAAGCGAACGTACCTTCCTGGCTCGGCTCGAGGTGCGTGAACTGTGGGGTATCGGTGCAACGTCCGAACGGCGGCTGGCACGCCACGGCATTACCCGGGTCGAGCAACTCCTGAGGCTGAACCGGACCACGGCCACGGCGCTGGTAGGGGAGGGGCTGAGCCGCTACCTGTTCACCATCGGCGCCGGCGGCGATCCCGGACCGTTCGCACCACAACGGCGCAGTCACTCGTTGAGCAGCGAGACCACTTTCCCGGCGGACACGGCCGATCGCGTGGTACTGGAGCGCACCCTGCTGCGGCTGGCCCATCGCCTCATGGAGCGCATGTATGCCGGCGCGTGGGAAGCCAATACCGTGGTGCTCAAGGTACGTGACAATCGATTTCGCACCAGCACGGTGCGGCGCAGTCTGAACCGTCCCGTGGCTTCCGCCCAGGAGACGTTCCAGGTGGCTCGCCAGATGCTCTATCGGCGCTGGGACGGGCAGCGGCCGCTGCGTCTGCTCGGCATCGGCTTCGCCCAGGCGGCAAGGCACGCATACTCTCAGGGAGAGCTGTTCGATTCGCAGGCACAACGCATCCGGCAGGTGGAGCAGACCGTGGCCCGGCTCCGCAGCGGCAGCAGCGATCCATCGATTACGAAAGCGAGTCTGCTCGGTGCGCCCAGGCGGGAGCGCGGCGCCGGCGGCGGGTTGCCTCCGGGCGCCATGCGGGAATAGCGCCCGCGCCTGGGTCACACGGAGGGGCGCACCACAGGTGCGGGCACCGAACCGCTTCCGGCTTACGGCGGGTCGGACCGGCGGCTATCCGCCCGCGTTGCGCACCTCGGAGATATAACTGCCGTCCAGACCGTCGACCTGCTGCACCCAGGCGAGGAACTTCTCGGCTTCCACACGACTGGCGTAGGGGCCGACGCGCACGCGGAAGAATACCTCGGCTCTGGACGTGCGCGTGGTCACGCGGCTGACGATGCCCTGATCGCCGAGCCGCTGTCCGAGAGCGTTGGCCCGGCTGCGACTGGCGAAGCTTCCGACCTGTACCCAGAACTCGCGCAACGGCGCCAAGGGCGCGAGTTTCGCCAGTGGAGCGGCGCGCACTGCCGCGGGGCGCGAAGATGACCCGGTCGTGGCCGGCGAGTTGTGACTGGTGGCCGGCGCGGCGGCGGTGCGTGCGCCGCTGGTGGGGATCGCCCGCTCGGCCGGCGTCGCCGCAGGACTGGCAGGGACCTGAATATCCACTGTTACCCGTGGAATCGGCTGCCGCATCGGGGCGGCTGCCGTATCGTCAGGTGCGACGTCCCGGTGTCGGAGCCCGCTGCCGGTCGGGTTCCCGGCCGCCTCCGCCGCGCCGCCGTCAACCCCTGGACTGGTGACGGTACCCCGGCGTTCGCCCTCGAGGGTGCCTGCGGCGGCACCGTGCACCCCCTGCACGGACACCGACTGTCCGGCCACGTACTCGAACGATGCAGTACCATCCCGCGGGCGCGGAAGCGCAAGGTCGGTTCGGGCCGTCGTGTCCACCGGGCTTAACCAGTAGAGTCCTCCTGTCAGGACCACTACCAACAGGAGGCCGACTCCCCCCATCACCCACCAGAGCCGATTTCGTGAATCCATATGGCACCCCCTGCCGCAGCATGGTTTCCGTATCCTTCAATATCGACCCGGCGGCGGCGGTACTTGACGACCGGCGCCGGCGGCAACAAGCGCCGCAGGCACGAACACTGCCGCTTATCCGGCGCCAAGCGCGGCGCTCATGTGCCCCCGTTCGCTGGCGGGGTATTCTATCCCGGTAAACAGACGGAACTGCTCGTAGGCTTGGCCCAGCAGCATCTCCCCGCCGGTGACGACCTGGCAGCCGGCCTCCCGAGCACGCTGAATCAGGGGAGTGTTCGGGGGTGTATAGACGATGTCGTACACGGTCTCGTGTCCGGCGAGCGGGACCGCGGCGATGGGATCGTGGGCCGCGCCGCGCGCTGCATCTGCCGCGCCGGCATGCATCCCGACACTGGTGGCCTGCACGATCAGATCGCTGTGGCGGGCGACCTGTGCTGCCAGATCACCGGCGGACAGGGCGATGGCCGCGGCACCCATCTCGGCCGCGAGATGCTGCGCCCGCTGCAGATTGCGGTTGACGACGAGCACCTCCACCCCGGCACCGCGCAGCGCCCACACCACTGCCCGGGCGCCACCACCGGCGCCGACCACCGTAGCGCGCCGCACACGACCGGCTGCCAGCGCCGGCTGCAGGGGTGCCAGAAAACCCGCGATGTCGGTGTTGTACCCGGTCCACCCGCCCTGCTCCCAGACCAGCGTGTTGCACGCTCCGGCCCCGCGAACCGACGGGTCGGTCCGCGCCAGAAGAGCCATCACCGTCTCCTTGTGCGGGATGGTCACCGACAGCCCACGGACCCCCAACGACGGCGCCAGCCGCAGGAATTCCGCCACGACGTCCACCCGGAACGGCACGTATACCCCTGCAATGCCAGCCACGGCCAAGCCCCGATTGTGCACTTCCGGCGACCTAGAGTGAGCCACCGGATTGCCGACGATCCCGAACACGGGGGTATCGGCGCCTAGGGAGCGGAACCGATAGCGGCGTTGCATGGTCAATGGATCGAGCTGTCCCGGCGCCGCGCTGCGCAGCCCCCCCGAAGTAGCCGAGGTAAAGGTCAGCCAGGATCCAACACGCGCCGCCAACAGCCGGCTCGGCAGGCCGTAGTCTCCCATGCCGAGGACGATGCGGGGCGCCGGCACGGCACGGGCGGCGGTTACGATGCGCGCCAGGTCGCCGACACCGTGCGGCGTGACGGCCAGCTTGGGGATCTCCCGCGCACTGCGCGCCAACCCGCGCAACAGCGTTTCCAGATTGGCCGGCGTTCCGTTCAAATCGTGCAGCGAGCGGATTACCCGCGGGCCGCGCCGCGGCAGCGCCACCGCGCCGGTGGGGAGATCCGCCTCCAGGTCCAGGTAACGGTAACCGGCGCCGGCGGCCTCCTGCAGCAGCCGCCGGCGCGTCGTTTCAGGTGCCCGCCAACTCCCGCCGTCGGGGCGCCGGCGGACGGTACACAGTGCCGGCAGCGGACACTCCAATGGAAAGCGCGCGATGCCCGGCCACTGCGACGGGTGCAGCAGATCCACGCGCAACTCGACCATATCCACGAGATTGTGGCAGCGCCGCACCTGTGCCAGGTTCTCGGCCAACGTGGGTGCGGTCAGACACAGGCACAGGAGCGGACGGCTCATGGGCGGGCCCGCAAGAGGCTACCGCTGGAGGTGGCTATTGCTCGGCGGACGGCGGCTCAACCGAAACGTCCTTGGGAGGAATGTAGAGCTGCCAACCGGGAAAGATCAGATCCGGGTCCTGGATCAGCTTGCGATTCCGGTGCCAGATTTTGGGCCACAGCCACGGGTTGCCGTAAATGAAGTCGTACTCGGCGATCCGCCACAGAGACTCGCGGCGCTCGGGAATCAGCCGCACGGTATAAGTCGTCATGACTGCCAGTGCGGCGTAAGCGTCGCGGTAGCGCTGCGCCTGCTCGAAATAGCCCGCCGCGCGCCGATAGTCGCCGGAATTGCGCTCGGCCACGCCCCGCTGCCACAACTCCTTGGCCCGTTGCAGCAGAGCATGCTGAGGCACCTGCTCGACGGCGGAGTCTGCCATGCTCCGCGACGCGGCAGCGTCCTCCTCCGCGCTCAGAAACTGGGCACCCTCCCACGGCACCGGATCGACGACGATCTCTTCATCCGTGATGATGGTCAGCAAGGAGGCACTCTCGAGCTCGTTCATGACGGCGTACATCAACTCTTCGACCCGCTCACGCGTCATTTCAGTGCCCATTTCGACATCGGCCGCCCTGAGCGCCGTTCGCCCTGCCTCCCGGGCCGCCCCGAAATCACGCTCCGCATCGTCCAGCGCATAGCGTTCGAGAAGCGCCATCTTGCCCTTCTCATACAGCTCGTTCAACTTGGCGACCTGCATTGCGTCGGCCTCGGACGCGATGCCCAGTTGATCCTGAAGCATTTCGGTAGCGCGCTTCAACTCGAGCACGCGCGCGAGCTGCGCGGCGACCGTGTCACGCAAGGTGTGCATCTGACGGATCACCGCATGGGCGGCATCGGAACCATCGGCCAGCAGGCCGCTGTCGAACAACCCCTTGACGCGTGCCACCTCGGCTTGGACGTCGGCGTACTCTTCAGGAGTGAACTGATCGACCTGATTGTCCTTGAGCTCCTGTTCCAGGAGATCCATCGCCAGAATGAGCTGTTGGCGTGCCAGACCCAATGAGTTCCGATAGGCCTCGTCGGCCTTGAGCCGGGCGCGGGTCGCCGCGGCACCGGCACGCTCGGGATCGCTGGTCTGCAGCCGCTCGCTTTCCTGCAGCGCGTTGCGCGCCTCCTCCAGGACGAACGGGTCATAGGTCTCCGCGCCCGCCTCCGCGGCACGGGCGATTGCCACCCGTGCCTGCCGCAGCGCCTCGACCACGGCAACCGTCTGGTCGGCCTCGCCGATCTCGGACGGAGCCCCCAGCAACTCGCCCGGGGAGGGCTCAGGCGTAGTCGCACAGTAAACGAGCGCCAGAGAAAACAGGACTACGGTTACGAGCTTGGCGCTCCTCAATCGATCCCCACGCAAGATACTCGCGACGCGCGCCTAGGTGCGTACGCCGGTCGGCTGGGCTACTGCCGCCTCGCTCTCCATGTCGAACACATGAAGCTTGTTCACATCCGGATGCAGGTTAACCTCTTCGCCCACCTGGAAGTCGAGCCGCGGCGGCACGCGGGCGATGATCTGATTCTTGGAGGTGCTCACATACAAGTGGATCTCGGCGCCGAGGGGCTCGATCACCTCGACTCGGGCCTTGATGTTGTTCTGCGTTGCGGGAGCCTCGTCGAATACCAGGTCCTCGGGCCGGATCCCGAACAATACCTCCTTGCCCACGTGCGAGCGCAGGGTGTCGGCCATCTCACCGTCGTCCAGCCGGATCTGGAAGTCGCCCTCGTCGATGCTGAGACGCCCGTCCGACTCGGTGACCTGGGCGTTCATGATGTTCATTGGCGGCGAGCCGATGAAGCCGGCGACGAAGCGGTTCACCGGCTGGTTGTAGAGCCCCAATGGGGTGCCGACCTGCTGGATCAACCCATCGCGCATGACCACGATGCGATCGCCCATGGTCATGGCCTCGACCTGGTCATGGGTGACGTAGATCATGGTGGCCTGCAAGCGCGAGTGCAACGACGAAATCTCGGCGCGCATCTGCACGCGCAGCTTGGCATCGAGATTGGACAGCGGCTCGTCGAACAGGAACACCTTCGGCTTGCGCACGATGGCGCGCCCCACCGCCACGCGCTGGCGCTGGCCGCCCGACAGGGCCTTCGGCTTGCGGTCAAGCAACTCCTCGATGTCGAGGATGCCGGCTGCCTCGTGGACCCGCACGTCGATCTCCTTCTTGGCGTATTTGCGGATCTTGAGACCGAACGCCATGTTCTCGTAGACCGACATGTGCGGATAGAGCGCGTAGTTCTGGAACACCATGGCGATGTCGCGGTCCTTGGGCGCCACGTCGTTCATGATCTTGCCGTCGATGAGCAGCTCACCCGAGGTGATCTCCTCCAGTCCGGCGATCATGCGCAACGTGGTCGACTTGCCGCACCCCGACGGTCCGACCAGAACCACGAATTCCTTGTCGCTTACGGCGATGTTGGCAGCATCGACCGCCTTCACCCCGCCCTCGTAGACCTTGGTAACATTTCTGAGCTCGACGTTTGCCATCTCCCTGCCCCTCGCCCCGGCCGCGCTGACGCGTGCCGGGCTATCCCATTAGTGTGGCCTCACAGTAATGTAGCGGCGCCAAAGTGTCAAACGGCATCTGCCCGCCCGGCACACCGGGTTACGGCACGTCGGCGCTGCGGCGCCAGCGGCTGAGCGCCTCCGCCAGGTCGAGCTGGCGGGCGGCGGATGCAGCGCCGGCGGCGACCGCGGCGCGCAGCCATGGTCGCACCGCCTGTTCCTTTGCCTCGCCCCAGTAGACCGGCGCCGGTGCCGGCAGCCGCAGCAGGTCGGCATCGGGCAGGCGCCCGATCAGGAACCCATGGGTGCGCGGCAGGATGCGTTCGCTGACCTCGCGCAGCACCGGAAACCCGCCGGCCAGACCGAACCCGCGCAACCGCTTGAACGCGGCGGTGTCCAGCAACCGCGCCTGGATCTCCGGCTGGAATATCCAACTCAGGAACAGGCGCGCTCCGGCGGCGTTGCCGCCCCCTACGGGTATGGCAAACGACGAATAGCCTTCCAGCACGGGAATGCCGCCATCCAGTGCCAGCCAGCGAAAATCCAGCAATTCCCGCTTCGGCTCAGGGACCAGGGCGAAGCTGGCGATATCGCTCAGATACATGCGCACGCGCCCTTCCAGCACCAGCTGATACAGAGGGCGATGAAAGTAGGTAGCGGTGAATTCCCGGTCGCTGGCGATGCCGCCGTGACTGCTGCGAATCCAGTCGCGGGCGGCTGCCACCGCTTTCGCCACGGCGGCGGCGTCGATGTTCACGTGGCCGTCGGCGGTGGCGGCGAAACCGGCGCCGAAGGATTGCGCGAGGTAGTAGACCAGGTCAACGTCCCACAGCGGTGAGAAGCCGACGTGAGTGACGCGCTCCGGCGTCGCGGTGACGTACTCCTCACCAAGGCGGCGCAGTTCCTCCGCGGTCAGCACGAACTGGTCGATCCCGGGCGGCGCTGCCGCGCGGGCGAACACTACCACCGGCAGGTTGAAGGCAAACGGCAGGGTAGTCCGCCGACCGCCGGCGCCGTGCGCTGCCGACAGCCCCGGAAAGAACGAAGCGGCCGCCACCTGGTCCTGCAGATTCCGATCCAGGGGTACCAGCAGGCGCTGCAGCTCCGGACTCGAGAGCCAGGATCCGAACACCAGATCGGGAGCCGCGGCGCCGCGCAGCAACTCCTGTGCCGGCTGCGCGACATGAGTCAGCTCTACCTTGACCGGACCACCCGCCGCATTGAAGGTCTCGACGTAGGCGGCCAGCTCCGCGCGGTCGCTCCACAGCTCGACGATCGGCTGCGTCCGGTCGCAGGCGCTCGCCGCCAGCAGCAGCAGCGGCGCCCACGCGGCACCGAGGCAGCGCAGCGGGCGCACCCGCCGCTCAGCTTCCCGCAAGCTCCCGAGCCGCGGCGTAGATCTCCGCAAACAGCGCCTCCAGGTCGTCGTGCGCCACCGTGGAAAATGCCACCCGCAGGTAGTCGTCGCCCACCGAAATGGTGCCTACGCCGCGCCCCCGCAGCAGCTCCCGGCGCAGCGTCTCGGCCTTGCCGTCCGCCACCCGCAGGGTGAGGAAATACCCGGAGTTGAACGGTAGTGGCTGCAGCGGTCCGGCAGCTCCCGAGCGCGCGGCGAGAATCTCCCGCACCCGACGGTAGCGCACCGCGATCGCCTCCAGGTTGGCGGCCCGGTCGGCATGATAGGTGCCGGTCTGCATGCCGCGCAGCAGCAGGCTCTGCGTCAACATGCCGGAGCTGGACACCGACGACCGTACGGCCCCCATCAGCTTCTGCTCCAGCGCGGTGAAGTGGGCAGCACTCAGACCGCGCGCCGCCAGGGTAAGGAATCCCAGGCGAAAGCCCCACACGTAGTTTTCCTTGGTGGCGCCGTCCACCTTCACGGCGAGCAACCCCTCGTGGGCCTGGTTGAGACGCGCGAACAGCGACTCATGGCAGCTCTCGGATTCGTAGAACAGGCCGAAGTAGGCGTCGTCGCAGATCACCACCAGCAGCACCCCGCGCTCGGCGGTTTCCCGCAGGGCGTCAGCGAGGGCCGCCATCTCGGAGTCGTTCGGTGTGTAACCGGTCGGATTGTTGGGGAAGTTGAGGAGCAGGACCACCTTGTCCCCGGCGGGTGTCCGGTCGAGCGCTGCGGCGAGAGCAGCTACATTGAGACCTCCCTCCAGAGCGAAGAAGGGAACGGTCTCCAGCCGCGCCTGGCGCCGCTCCTCCATCACCAGGCGGTAGTTGCCCCAATACAGGTCCGGCACCACGACGCGGTCGCCACGCTCCACCAGCAGGTCGGCGGCAATGGTGATGCCGTGGGTCAGTCCGCTGGTCACCAGGGGCAGGGAGACCGGCCCCTGCAGGCTCGGGTTCTTGTCTTGCATCTCCTGCAGCCAGGCACGACGCAGGTCCGGCAGGCCCGCGGTCGGGGCATAGGCAAAGATCGCCTCGGGGTCGAGCTCCGGTATCAAGGCACGGATACCGTCGAGATACAGCGGCGTGGCACCGTCGGTGGCGATGCCCACCGTGGCGTTGAAGCGATGGGCGTGCTGCGCCGCCTCGGCAGTCTGAGCAACGACTCCCCGTGGGAAGTACAGACGCCGCCCGAGGTCGGACAGCAGGCGCGGGACCGCAGTGTCGGTGAGAGTACGGTTGAGATCCTCGGCAATGGGGTTCATTACGCTGACTGTTGGCCGATTGGCGGGACGTTTGTCAACGCCATCGAATCAAGCTACATTTCGGTAGCACATGTCTTCTACCGTCTCTCCCGCTGATGTCCGCAGCGAGGTAAGCGAGCTCAGCCTGCTGTTCGAGATCAGCCGCATCCTCGACTCCAGCCTCAACCTGCGCGACGTGGTGCATCCGGTGCTGGAGGCTCTGGGGAGGCATATGGGGATCCGCCTGGGAGTACTGAGCCTGTTGAACCGGGCCACCGAGCGCATCTCCATCGAAGCCGCTTACGGTCTGTCGGAAAGCCAGCAGCGCCGTGGCTGGTACAAGATCGGCGAAGGAATTACCGGCGGCGTGGTACAGTCGGGAGACCCCGCCATCGTGCCCAAGATCGCAGACGAGCCGGCCATGGTGCATCGTACCGGCGCCGCCAGCAATCCGGATCTGGCCGAGCTCTCCTTCATCTGCGTGCCTATCAAGTCAGGCAATTCGGTAATCGGCTCGCTCGGTACCGACAAGCTGTTCCCGCCCGAGGTGCAGTTCGACGAGGACGTGCGGCTGCTCTCGATCATCGCCTCCATGATCTCGCAGGCGGTCAAGCTGCGGCAGGCAGCGCAGGAGGAACGGCGCCGGCTGTTGGAGGAGAACGACCGGCTGCGGGAGGAACTGAAGGATCGGTTCCGGCCCCAGAATCTGGTTGGCAATTCGGAAGGCATGCACAGCGTGTTTCGCCTGGTGGCCCAGGTGTCTCGCAGCGATACCACCGTCCTGTTGCGCGGCGAGACCGGTACGGGAAAGGATCTGGTAGCCCACGCGATCCACTACAACAGCGCCCGCGCCACGAAGCCGTTCATCAAGGTGAACTGCGCCGCGTTGCCGGAATCGGTTATCGAGAGCGAGCTGTTCGGGCATGAGCGTGGCGCGTTCACCGGCGCCGTGGCGACGCGCAAGGGACGCTTCGAGCTGGCCCACGGCGGGACGCTGTTTCTGGACGAGATCGGCGACCTGTCCCCGGCCACCCAGGTGAAGTTGTTGCGCGTGCTGCAGGAAGGTGAGTTCGAGCGCGTCGGCGGCAACACCACCCAACGCAGCGACGTGCGCGTCATCGCCGCCACCAACCGCAACCTCGAGGAGCTGATCGAACGGGAGGAGTTCCGCGCCGACCTCTACTACCGGCTCAACGTATTCCCGATCCACATCCCACCGCTGCGCGAGCGCAAGACCGATCTGCTGCTGCTGGCGGACTACTTCGTCGCCAGGTACGGTCGCGAGAATCACAAGGACGTCAAGCGCATCACTACGCCCGCAATCGACATGTTGATGAGTTATCACTGGCCCGGAAACGTGCGCGAACTGGAGAACTGCATCGAGCGGGCAGTGCTGCTGAGCAACGACGAGGTGATTCACGGCCACCACCTGCCGCCGACGCTGCAGACCGCGGACGCGAGCGGCACCACGCCCGGCGGCAGCCTGCGGGGCACCATCGACGCCATCGAGCGCGAGCTGATCCAGGACGCCCTCAAGTGGGCCAAGGGGAACCTGGCGCGCGCCGCGCGTTCGCTGCAGATCAGCGAACGCATCATGGGGCTGCGGGTGCACAAGTACGGTATCGATTCCACCACCTACAAAAGCTGAGTCAGCACGGTCGCTCCGTGACCTGGAAGATTCCGGGCCAGGAACCGCACCCACAACCGACATCGCCGTAGGTAGCGACCCCACAGCCCTACGCCAATGTAGGGCCCGTCGCCTTCACTGCGAAGCGCAACGGAGAAATCCCCCGCACCCGGACTTGGCACGGAACTTGCATTCAACTGGACATCAACCATTTCCGTGTCAAGGAGGACTGGGAAGGTGCGACGTTTTCTGATTACAGCGGGAGCGCTGTTGGTGTTCGGCGCCGTCTACGGCTTCGCCGACTCGAACTCGAACGCGGTGGCTATCGACACCGTGTGGACCCTGATGGCCGCCGTGCTGGTGTTCCTGATGCAGGCGGGTTTCGCCATGCTGGAGACCGGATTTACGCGCGCCAAGAATGCCGCCAACATCATGATGAAGAACCTGATGGACTTTTCCATCGGGACGCTGGCGTTCTGGGCGGTCGGTTTCGGGATCATGTTCGGGGCCGACGCCGCAGGGCTGTTCGGCACCAGCAAGTTCTTCCTGGCCGGGGCCGTGGTGGACGAGGCGTTTTCCGACTTCACCTTCTGGATATTCCAGGTGATGTTCGCCGCCACCGCCGCCACGATCGTCTCCGGTGCGGTGGCGGAGCGCACCCGGTTCAAGGCCTACCTGGTCTACTCGGTGTTCATCAGCGCGCTGATCTATCCCGTGGTAGGTCACTGGATCTGGGGCGGCGGCTGGCTCAGCAACCTCGGTCCGAACGGGGTCATGGACTTCGCCGGATCGACCGTGGTGCACTCGGTCGGCGGCTGGGCCGGTCTGGCCGGAGCCATCGTGCTGGGCGCACGCGAAGGCAAGTACATCAAGAACAGTGCCAACGGCCGCCGCGGCAAGGTCATGGTCAACGCCATCCAGGGCCACAACCTGCCGCTGGCCGCGCTCGGCGTGTTCCTGCTCTGGTTCGGATGGTTCGGCTTCAACGCCGGCAGCACCGTGGCGGGCACCGATCTGTCCATCGCGGCGATCGCGGTCACCACCAACCTGGCGGCGGCATCGGGTGTGGTCGGAGCGCTGATCGTGGCCTGGATCATCTCCGGCAAGCCCGACCCCACCTTCGCCCTGAACGGGGCCATCGCCGGGCTGGTAGCCATCACCGCCGGCTGTGCTAACCTGTCACCGGGCAGCGCCGTCATCGTCGGCTTCCTGGGCGGTGTGCTGGTGGTTCTCTCGGTGCAGTTCATCGACCGGGTGCTGCAGGTCGACGATCCGGTCGGCGCCATTTCTGCCCACGGCGTGGTCGGCGCGTGGGGCACCATCGCCGTCGGTCTGTTCGCTCAGGAGAAGTTCGGCGGCGTCAACGGCCTGTTCTTCGGCGGCGGCTTCGGCCAGTTGGGGGTTCAGATCGTCGGGGTGGTGGCGGTGTTCGCGTGGACCTTCGTCATTTCTCTGGTATTGTTCAAAATAATCAAGGCCACCATCGGTCTGCGGGTCACCCGTGACGAGGAGTTGCGCGGGCTTGACATCGAAGAACACGGAACCGAGGCGTACACCGACTTCGAAGTGTACACGACGCGCTAGAAGGGAGGAGTCATGAAGCTCATTATCGCCTACGTTCAGCCGCATAAGCTGAACGACGTAAAGCAGGAGCTGTTCAAGGAGGAGGTCGGCAAGATGTCGGTGACCAACGCCTTGGGCTGTGGCCAACAGATGGGCTACACCGAGACCTATCGCGGCGTCCAGATCGAGGTAAACCTGCTCAAGAAGGTGCGTATGGAGATCGCCGTAAACGACGAGTTCCTGGAGCGTACGATCGACGCCATCGTGCGCGGCGCACGCACCGGTGAGATCGGCGACGGCAAGATCTTCGTGATCGATCTCAGCCAGTGCATCCGCATCCGCTCCGGTGAAGTGGGCAAGGTGGCTATCGGCTGATCCCGGCGCGCCGGGACACCACTCCACTTCCTCGCCCCCGACTCAGTGGACGCCCGCGCCACCGAGTCGGGGGTTTTTCAGTGCCCCGTTCCTCAGCGCCCGGCCGCGGCCTGCGCTTGCGTCACGAAACGCAGATAGGTGGCGCGAACCCGCGTGGTTACGGTCTCCACCATGTCATTGAAACCCCGTACCGAGGCGCCGGAGCCCATCATGCGCCGTGCCAGCGCCGCAAGGGCCGCGTCGGAGCTGGGCAGGACGTGCACCTGGCGGTCCTCGAACACCTGGAGAAAGTGCTCCAGTCGACGCAGGAACAGGTAGTCTTCCCGCAGCTGCGCGGCGCTGCCCGCACGCAGCACGCCCACCCGCTGCAGGCGCTCGATCGCTACCACGGTGTTGCCGCACACCAACTCCGGATGCTGCATCAAGTGCTGGAGTTGCAGCCCCTGGACCAGGAACTCGATGTCACGTATGCCGCCGGCACCCGACTTGATGTCACGGCCCTGATTGAGCCGGCGCTGAACCTGCCCGGCCAGAGCCAGGGTGCGCAGGCGCTCGATGGTGGCGAAGGCGCGGCCGCCGCGGCCGGCCGGATCGCTCCCCAGCCGGGCGAACGCGGAGCGCGCCTGCAGCAGCAGTGCCTGACCGACCGCCCGATTGCCCGCGACCGGCCGCATGCGCAGCAGGGCCTGCACCTCCCAATCGTTGGCCGGTCCCGCGTAGTAGGCAGCCAGGGAGCTGAATGACTGCGCCAGTTCCCCCGAGCTGCCGTAGGGACGCAGGCGCCAGTCGACCCGATACGCGGCCATCTCGCCACGGTGAGCCGCCAGCGTGGCCCCCAGCGAGCGGGCCAGCTCCGTGACGCCGTGCGCCAGCCCCGCGCTCGTCTCGGGCGCGAGGCCGCGATCGTCGTAGAGTGCCACCAGATCGATGTCCGAGCTGTAATTCAACTCCTCCGCTCCCAGCTTCCCGAATGCCAGAATGCACACTCGCTCTCCCAGTGCGGACCGCTCCTCGACCAGATCGCGTACCGCGGCGTGTATGAACGCCTCGGCGACCACCGACAGCTCCCGCATCACGTCGGTGACCGGGGCCTGCAAGCAATAGTCCCGAATGGCGATGCGCAGGATTTCGCGCCGCCGCAACATCCGCAGGCGAGGCAACCACGAATGCCGGTCGCCCAACTCCTCCACCACGTCCTGCAGCCGGCGCCGGCGGCGCAGTCGCTCCGGTTCGGTAACCCAGTCGAACAGCTCCGGACTCCGCACCAGGGCATCCGCGAGGAATTGACTGGTAGCGAAGATCCTGATCAGCAGCTCGAGACGCGTCGGCTGACGCATCAGGGTGCGAAAATGGCGCTCCGGCTCGCCGCGCGCTGCGACGTAGCGTTCCCAATTGTTGAGAGCGCGGTCCGGATCGGATTGGCGGGCCAGTTCGTCGCCGGCCAGCACGGCCAGGCGGGCGAACTCCATGCGGTCGGGCGCACGGGCGGCCAGGCTCAGGAAATTGGCTACCGCCCGTTCCGGTTGGGCAAATCCCATCCGGCGCAGGACCTGGGCCGCGCCACCTTCGTCGGTGCCGTCATCTGTTGGGCTCAATACCAGGTCGGCTACGCCGGTAATGCTGCCAGAGCCCAGGGAGCCGTGGCCGAGGTGCGTGTCGATAAAGCGGCGTACCGCGGCGCGGCGCGTCTCCAGTTCCAGGTGCAGCCGCTGCGCGGGAGTCAGCGTCGAATCTCCCCGGTACCCCATGCGCCGCGCCAAGTGGCCATACTCTACAGCGCCCGCCTCCGGCAGGTAGAGGTCGAGCGCGGAACCGCGCAGGATGCGCAACGCGTTGATCAGCCTGCGGTAGAAGTCGTATGCGTCGTGCACCTGCACCGCCTCGAGCTGTGCCAGAATGCCTGCCTGTGCCAGTTCCTCGAGGGCCAGGTGCACGCTGGAGGTGCGCAGCGCGGCACGGGCCGCGCCATAACGGACCTGCAGCATCTGCACCGCGTACTCCACGTCCACCAGGGCGCCGGGACTGAACTTGGCGTTCAGGCGGGTCCCCGCATCGTATTCGGCGACCTGACGGCGGCGCATCCGGTGTACGTCGTCCAGGGGTATGGCACCGGTGCGGTAGATGAACTCGTCGCGCAGTCGTTCCAGACGTGCACCGAGCTCGCGATCGCCCGCCACGGCGCGCAACCGGATGAGTGCCAGCCGTTCGTAGGCCAGCGCTTCGCCACCGGGGCCGTAGTACTTGGCGAAGCTTTCCAGGCTGACGGCGCGCGGACCAGCGGCACCGTAGGGCCGGAGGCGCAGATCGACCTCGAAGATCCCGGCCCGCTTGGCGCTGATGCGGCTGACGGTCTCCTGCACCAGCCGCTCGTAGTACTCCCCGTTGCCGACCTGCTGGGGGCCGGTGGTGGTACCCTGGTCGCCGTAAACGAACATCAACTCGATGTCGGAGGCATACCCCAGGGCACTGCCGCCCATCTTGCCGAGTCCCACAACCGCCAGCCGGGTGTCGATGCCGCCCAGAGTACGAGGGATTCCGAACTGCGGCCGCAGCCCGCCCGCGGCCAACTCCAGCGCGGCGGCGACCACGCACTCGGCCAGCCGGGTCAGGCGCGCGGCGAGCTGCGGCACGCTCCCCTGGCGATTGAGAACGTGCTCCAGGTCGATCAGGAACGCCTCCCGATCCTTGAACGCGTTGAGCGCCGCGACCCGGGCAGCGGCTGTGGGCGCCGCCGCCACCGCCTCTCGCAGGCGTTGCGCCACGGTGGCGCCGTCACTGAAACTGCGCTGCTGCTGCTGCTCCAACATGGGCAGGAGTGTTTCGAACTGCTGCCGGATGAAGTCCTCCCACAGGTAGTCGCTGGTGCCGAGGAGCAGCGCCAGCTCGCCCATGATGCGAGGATCGGCCAACAGATCGAGGAGTCGCCCCTCTTCCGGCAGGCCGAGGATCTGCTCGGTAAGCGCTTCGAAGCGCAGCAACGCCGCGTACGGGTCGGGCGCCACGCCCACGAAGTTGGCGAACTGCTTGGTAAGCAGCACCGAGAGCTTGATCTGATTGAGCAGCGTGGGGTTGGCGATCGGCGCGCCGGACCGGTCCACTACGTCCACCAGGTCCTCGACACGCCCGGAATCGGTACTGATCCGCACGCGCTGGATCGACACGTCGCGCAACGCCAGAGCGGCACTGAAGCTGTACAGGAACAGCGGCGTATCCTGCGACACGATGCGCATGCGCGTCACAGCGCCGCCGGCGGCGGCTACGCGGTCGGCAACCTCGATCTGTACCGGATACAGAGTGGGCGACGTGGGCCAGTGGCGGCGGATGGTCTCCGCCACCAACTCGCTCACCCGGCGTCGTGCCGCCTCCGGGGCGCCACGCTCCAGGTCGAGCGCCGCTTCCAGCAGGCGCTGCTCCAGCTGCTGGCGCCACGCCTCCCCGCTCAGGGCACTGGCCTCGGCGGAAACCCGCCGGCCACGGAACCGGTCGACGATCAGCCGCCGCGG
>JAKZWC010000342.1:0-10856 GCA_047515735.1 Spirochaetales bacterium
ACGTGGTGATGTGCAATCGCCAGACCCTGCACGCCTCGTTCGCCAACACCTCGCCGGACCTGCGGGTGACGCTCAACTTCGGGTTCCACCGCCGCTGCTCCGTGCTCGGAGTGCGCTGCAAGCGTCAAGGCGAGTACGTGGAGTACGACGCGGAGTACATCCGCCAGCGTTCGCGCATGATCGCGGTAGCCATCGTCGCCCGCCGGCAACGGTTCCCCGAGGAGGAGCCCTACCGCTACCGGCCGCTGGAGGGGCAGGAAGCCGCGAACCGCTGGAACGAGGCGGCGCGCGCCACCATCGTCAGGAACTACCACCTGCGCAACCTGAGTATCTGAACGGGTATCGTGATGCCGATGAAGCTGTCACGGTCAGTACGGGGCGCCGAGGCGTTCAGCGACAAGACCAAGGCCACCATGTCGCTGGAGGGGCTGGCGGACCTCGCGGTGGAGCACGGCTATGCGGCGCTGTGCATGCGGGCCTCCCAGGTCGGGATTCACACGCCGGTGGACGAGGTCCGGGCGGCGGCGGAGCAGATCCGGCGCCGGGGGCTGGCCGTGTCCATGGTGACCGGGGACTTTCCCATCCCCCAGAACAGCGACGAGTCGCCGGCCGCGCTACGCAACATCACCCCCTACCTGGAGCTGGCGGCGACGCTGGATGCCGGCCTGCTGCGCATCTCGATGAAGAGCGCGTTGGACATCCCGTACGCGCAGCGCGCGGCTGACGAGGCCGCCGAGCGCGGCATGCGCCTGGCACACCAGTGCCACACCAGCAGCCTGTTCGAGCGGGTCGATCTCGCGCTTGAGGTGGTGCGCCGGGTCGGGCGCCGGAACTTCGGCATCACCTACGAGCCGGCCAACCTCGAGGCCTGCCGCGAGGAGTACGGCGCCGCGACGATCCGCCGTCTCGCGCCCCATATGTTCAATGTATATCTGCAGAACCAGCGCGCCGCCGCTGACGGTCCGGAAACGGCGCTCACCTGGGCGCGCGGGCCGTTCAGGTTTCACCACGTGCCGATGTGGGATCCGAGCGGGCTCGACTTCGCAGCAATCTTCGCGGCGCTCGACGAGATCTCTTATGATGGCTACGTGACCATCCATCAGGCGTTTGCGGGACTGAGCAGCGCCAGCGAGGCGGCGGCCAGATCGGCCGCCTATCTGCGTACTCTTGCGAGGTTCGACCAATGAGGATCCTGGTAACCAACTGCGACAGCCCGCTTGCGGGAGCCGTCGCCGCCGGCCTGGAGGCCGAGCACGAGGTGCGGCGCATTCGCTGGGACGAGCCGCTGCTGCCGGATGCCGCCACCGCTGCCCTGGTGGCGGACGTGCGGGCCGTGGTCCACTTCGGCTACCCGCGCACTGACGGCGACGCGGGCGAGCTGTTCGACCATGCCACCCGGCGCACCTACAACCTGCTGCTGGCGGCCGCGGCGGCCGGCGTCGAGCGCTGTGTCTTCGTGAGCACGCTGCGCCTGCTTGCCGCGCTGCCGGCCCACCTCGCGGTCACCGAAATGTGGCGCTCGCAGCCGCCGAGCGGCGACCCGGCGCTGCTTGCCTGCCACCTGGGCGAGGTGGTGGCCAAGGAGGTCGCCCGCGACCGGCTGCTGCAGGTCGTAACTCTGCGCCTCGGCTTCCCGGAAGTGATCGGCGCGCGGCGCGCCCTGCGGGAGGAGCACGGATCGGCCGCCATCGCCTCGGAAGACGTGGTCACCGTCGTCGGCGCGGCGCTCCGGGCCGAGCTGTCACAGTGGCAGGAGATTCACGTTCAGTCGCCGCTGCCCGGAGCGCGCTTCCTGATGCGCGCGGCGGAACAGGTGCTGGAGTTTCCCGCAACGACTGCCTCCGGAGGCGAGCGATGAAGGTGCTGATCCTGGGCGGCAACGGCCGCATGGGCCCGTGGGTGGTGGCGGCGCTCGAGGGCCGCCACACGCTCCGCGTCACCGACATCAACGATCCGCCGCCGGAGTTCGCGCACGAGTACCGGCGCCTGGACGTGGCCGACCTCGACGGCGTGGTCGCCGCGGCCGAGGGAATGGACGCCATCATCAATCTGTCGGTGCTGCGCCACGAGAATCGCCCGGCCTTCGCGGTCAACCTGGGCGGCAACTACAACCTGGCCGTGGCGGCGCTGCGCCACGGCATTCGCCGCATCATCAATACCGGCCCTCACTATCAGCTCGCCGGTCTCCAGTACGAGGATTGGGACTTCGCTCTGAACCCGGACATGCCGCCGGCGCCCGGTACCCGGCTGTACGCGCTGACCAAGGCCCTCGGCCAGGAGGTGCTGCGCGTGTTCAGCGAGAATCACGATCTGTTCGTGCAGACCCTGCTGTTCATGGGGATGCGGGTGCCGGGGAACTGGTGGCCGGGGCTGGTCGATCCCGGCTCCAGCCCGCCGCCGGGCCGGGATCTGGACCATCCCTTCGTCATCGCCTGGACCGACGTTGGCAGCGCGATCCGCGCCGCTCTGGAAGTGGAGCTGGTGCGGCTGCCTTCACGCTGCGAGACCTACTTCGTGTTCCCGCCCACTCCGCACGCCAAGTTCTCCAGCGAAAAGATCAGTCGCATCCTCGGGTGGCAGCCCACCTACCACCTGGAACACTTCTGGATCCGCCCGCCCGAGGAGGCCGGCTGACCGGCTCAGGCTCCCGGCACCGGGGCGTCGGCGCGCAGCAGGCGTTCGGTCTTCAGCTCGGCCCACAGGTCGGCGGGCACGGGGGTCTGCAGCCGCTGCAGGTTGCCGGTGACGTATTCGGGGCGCGTGGCACCCGGGATCGCCGCGGCGACCAGCGGGTGGGCGAGGGGGAACTGCACCGCGGCGGTGGCCAGGTCTACGCCGTGGCGGCCGCATACCGCTTCCATGGCCTGTACGCGCTGCAGCACCTCGGGCGGGGGCTCGGCGTAGCGGTAGGTGGCGCCGTCGCGGCCGCCGGTGGCGAGGATGCCGGAGGCGAACAGGGCTCCCACGATGATCGCCACGCCGGCGGCCTCGCAGCGCGGGAAGTCCTCGTCCAGCACGTCATGGTCGAGCAGGTTGTAGTCCTGGGCGACGAGAAAGAAGTCCAGATCCAACAGGTCGAGGAAGCGGGGGATCAGCCCCACGGCGTTGATGCCGGCGCCGAGACCGCGAACCGCGCCGCTGCTGCGCAGTTCCTCCAGCGCCCGCCAGCCGCTGGTGGCCAATTCGATCGGGAGCGCTGCCATCCGTTCGGGGGGATGAAACAGCAGGTCGAGGTCGTGGATCACCAGGAGTTCGACGGAGCCGAGGCCCAGGCGTTGCAGGCTGTCCTCGTAGGAACGCATGATGCCGTCGTAGCTGTAGTCGAAGTGCAGCGTGAACGGGAGCGGCTGCTGCCAGAACTCCTCGCTCAGGCGACTGCGATCGACGGTCGGCCGCAGCACCCGGCCCACCTTGGTGGAGACCGTGAACTGGTCGCGCCGCAGCCCGCGCAGGAATTCGCCGAGGCGGTGCTCGCTCTTGCCGTGGCCGTAGAAGGGTGAGGTGTCGAAGTAGCGGATGCCGGCGTCCCACGCCGCTTGCAGCACCTGGCGGGCGCTGGTCTCGCCCACTTCGACGAACAGGTCGCCGATTGGCGCGCAACCGACCCCCAGCGGCGTGACCGGAACCCCGGTGCGGCCTACTGTCGCAGTTTCCATGTCTCACACAAGCATAGCCGGGGGCAGGGCGTCCACCGTGCGCGGCACTGAATCGGCGCTGCACCGTGGGTTGCCGCTCGGTGTTGATTTCGGATTACGCGGTCCACTACATTCGAAATACAGGCCCGAGCCGGCGTGCTTCCCGGCCTGCGCCAATACGACATCGCAGGCGGTACGGGCTGACGCGGCGGCAACAGTGACGGCCGCCTCGCAAGCCCCGGACCGCGCCAGGAAGAACACCAGTGGACGTAAGGCAGATCGGCATCGAGGTGGAACGAGAGACCCGCTTGTTGCAGGCGGTGCGCCGGCAACTGGAGCAGGTGATCGTCGGGCAGAGTTATCTGATCGAACGGCTGCAGATCGGCTTGCTGTGCAATGCCCACCTGCTGGTGGAAGGGGTGCCCGGGCTCGCCAAGACCCTTTCGATCACCACGCTGGCGCAGGCGATCGACGCCCGCTTCCGCCGCATCCAGTTTACCCCCGACCTGCTTCCCGCCGACTTGATCGGGACCCTGGTGTACCACCCGGGCAGCGGGGAGTTCACCACCAGGCGTGGACCGATCTTCGCCAACATCATCCTGGCGGACGAGATCAACCGCGCACCCGCCAAGGTGCAGAGCGCGCTGCTGGAGGCAATGCAGGAACGGCAGGTGACCATCGGCGACGAGAGCCACCCCCTCGACGATCCGTTCATGGTGCTCGCCACCCAGAATCCGATCGAGCAGGAGGGTACCTATCCGCTGCCGGAGGCGCAGGTAGACCGCTTCATGCTCAAAGTGCGGGTCACCTATCCCAGCCGCGACGAGGAACTGCGCATCCTGCGCCAGATGGCGCGCACCGCGGCCCCGGTGCAGGTCGAGGCGGTGTTGCAGCCCGCCGACTTCCGGCGCCTGCGCGGCCTGGTGGAGCGCATCTACATGGATGAGAAGGTGGAGGAGTACGTCGTCGACGTGGTGCACGCCACCCGCCAGCCGGCGCAGTTCGGCCTGAAGCTGGACGGGCTGATCGAGTACGGCGCCTCGCCGCGCGCCACCATCTACCTCACCCTGGCCGCCAAGGCCTATGCCCTGCTGCACGGGCGCGGCTACGTGACTCCGCAGGACGTCAAGACCATGGCGCCGGATGTGCTCCGCCATCGGGTCATCGTGAGCTACGAAGCCGAGGCGGAGGAACGCACTGCCGACGATCTGGTAGGCGTGATTCTCGACGCTGTTCCGGTGCCGTGATCTCCCCGGAGCTGGCGCGGCAGATACGCTACATCCAGATTCGCGCCCGGCGCGCCGTGGACTCGGTGTTCGGCGGCGAGTACGCCAGCGTGTTTCGCGGCCAGGGCATCGAATTCCAGGAGGTGCGCGAATACCAGCCGGGCGACGAGATTCGCAGCATCGACTGGAACGTCACCGCGCGCATGGGGCACCCCTACGTGAAACGCTACGTGGAGGAACGCGAGCTGACGGTCCTGTTTCTGGTGGACCTGTCCGCTTCGGGAACGTTCGGATCCGGGGCCAGGAGCAAGACCGAGGTAGCGGCCGAGCTCACCGCCCTGCTCGCCTTTTCCGCCATCCGCCACCACGACCGGGTCGGTCTGGTGGTGTTCACCGACATCATCGAGCTGTTCATCCCGCCCAAGAAGGGCGCCACCCACGCCCTGCGCCTGGTGCGCGAACTGCTGTTCTTCGCCCCGCGGCGCCGCGGCACCGACATCGGCGCGGCGCTCGGCTTCGTCAGCCGCGTGCAACGGCGCCGCGCCACGGTGTTTCTGATCTCCGACTTTCTCGCCGCCGGGTACGAGAACGAGCTGCGGCTCGCGGTGAAGCGCCACGACCTGATAGCCGCCTCGATCGTCGATCCGCACGAGCTGGCGCTGCCGCGGGTCGGGTTATTGGAGCTGCAGGATGCGGAGACCGGGTCACGGGTGCTGGTGGACACCTCGAGTCGGCGGGTGCGTGAAGAGTACGCGCGCCGTGGCCACGAACGGCAGCAGGCGCTGGCGGCGCAACTGCGCGGGCTCGGAATCGACCAGATCCCGATCCACACCGAGCAGAGCTGGAGCCGCGACCTGGTGCGGTTCTTCAAGGCGCGGGAGCGGCGCTCGGCCCGTGGCCATTAGGTGCGCCGGCATCGGCGTGGTGCTGGCCGTGGTGCTCGGTTGTGCGGGAACGGACGGCCCTCCGTCGAATGCGGGCGAGGCATGGGCGCTGGAGCACGCCTACGCGAATGGCGGGGTAGAGGTGGTACTGCGCGTGGACCGCACCAGGATCACGACCGCCGAATGGGTGCTGGTGGAAGTGGCCGTGACGGCAGCCGAGGGCCTGACCGTGCTGCTGCCTGGCGCGCAGCAGGCGACAGCGGGTGGGTTGGAGGTGGCGCAGACCCTTACTTCGCCGCCGGCTTTGCAGGAGGGCGGCCTGGTGCGCTGGGCCCGGCGGTTCGAGATGAAGCCGTTCCTCGCCGGCGAGTACCAGGTGCCCGGGATGGGGGTGGCCGTTGCCGGGAAGGATGGACGAGCCGCCGTTACGGTACACACGGAGCCGATCGACTTGACCGTGACTACGGTCCTCGCCGGAGCGGGGGAGACGCCTGGGCTGCAGGAGGTAGCGGAGCCGATGCCGGTGCCACCGCGCCTGGGGCGGCTGCTGCTGTTTGCGGCGCTCGCCCTGTTCGCCGGAGGTGTGGCCGCGGTGAGCGTGGTGCTCATGCGCCGCCGGGCTGCACGTACCGCTGCCCGGACGGCGCTCGTTTCACCTCATGAGGCCGCTCTGCGTGGCCTGCGCGAATTGGCGTCCGGCGATCTGCTGCGGCGCGACCTGGCGGCATTCCACACCGCGGTGGCCGCGATCGTGCGGCGCTATCTGGAGCAGCGCTTCGGCGTGCGGGCGCCGGAACGCACCACGGAGGAGCTGATGTTCATCCTTGCCGGCGGGAGCTGGCTGGATGATCCGCAGCGACGCGCGTTGCATGCCTTTCTGGCTCAGTGCGACCAGGTGAAGTTCGCCCGTGCCCGCCCCACGGAGCTGGCAAGTCAGGGCCTGCTCGACACGGCCACCGACCTGGTGCAGGTTACCCGGCCGCTGCCGCCCGACCGGGAAGCGGCGCCTGAAGTGGAGGCGGCGCGTGCAGTTTGAGAGCCCGTGGGTGCTGCTGTTGCTGCCGGCGGTAGCCGGCCTGCCGCTGCTGCGCCACGTGATCGCTCGCCGCCGGGTGGGGCTGGGATTTTCCTCCGCGACCCTGGCGGCGGCGGCGCGGCCGTCGCTGCGCCACCGCCTGGTATGGCTGCCGGTGGCGTTGCAGGTGCTTGCCCTGCCGCTCCTGGTGGTAGCTCTGGCGCGGCCGCGCGAGGGGCAGGAGCGGGTGGTGGACGTCAGCCGCGGCGTAGCCATCGAGCTGGTGCTGGATCGTTCGGGAAGCATGGGCACGCCGCTGACTGCACAGCAGGACAGCCGCAACCGCCTGCAGGCAGCCAAGGAGGTGTTGAGCCGCTTCATCCACGGCGACGAAGCAGGACTCGAAGGCCGCGACGACGACCTGATCGGCCTCGTCACCTTTGCCCGCTACGCCGAGACGGTGCTGCCCCTGACCCTCGCCCACGATGCGGCCGACGGCTTCCTGCGCAGCATCGAGTTGGCGACCGAGCGCTCGGAAGATGGCACTGCCATCGGCGATGCCCTGGCCCTGGCGGCGGCGCGCCTGCACCGCGCCGAGGCGCAGCTCGCGGCGGACGGCGACAGCAGCACGTACGAGATCAAGAGCAAGGTGATCGTGCTGCTCACCGACGGGCTCAACAACACCGGTACGCGCACCCCGCGCGAGGCCGCCGAACTGGCGCGTGACTGGGGCATCACCGTGCACGCTATCGGTCTGGCCGGAGCGCCTGAGTCGCGCGGAGGGGCAGGGATGTTGCGCCGCCCGCGGGTGGAGCTAGATGAGCGCGAGCTGCGCGCCATCGCGGAGATCACCGGCGGCCTGTTCCGCATTGCCGGAGACGCCGACGCGCTGAGCGCCGTGTACCGCGAGATCGATCAACTGGAGCGCAGCGAGATCGAGGCGGTGCGCTACCTGAGCTATCGGGAACGGTTCGTACCGCTGGCCTTGGCCGCGGCGCTCTGCATCCTCGCGGCGTCGCTGCTCGAGGCCACCGTACTGCGGCGGAGTCCTTGATGCCGGTCCTGGTCAACGAAACCGCGCTACGCTTCGTCCATCCCGAGGCGTTCCTGCTGCTGTGGCTGCTGCTGCCGCTGCTCGCGGCCTGGTTGCTGGCCGGGCGTGCCCGGCGGCGCGCCGCGCAGCGCTTTCGTGCCACCGGGGCGGCAACGGACGCCGCCCGCAGTCTCCGGCCGCTGCTCGCTGGCCTCACGCTGCTGGGTTACGCCGCGCTGGTGGTGGCCGTGGCCCGGCCGGGGTGGGAGTCGCAGACCACCACGCTGGAGCGCCACGGGCGTGACGTGGTGTTCGTGGTGGACGTGTCGCGCAGCATGCTGGTTCAGGACCTGGCCCCCAATCGCCTGGAACGCGCCAAGCTCGCCATTCTGGATACCCTCGAACAGCTCTCGGGCGACCGGGTGGCACTGGTGGCGTTCGCCGGCAGTGCCGTGGTGAAGAGTCCGCTGACCTTCGACTACGGGTTCTTCCGGCTCGCGGTGCAGCAACTGTCGGTCACCAGCGTGGCCCGCGGCGGGTCGCTCATCGGGGATGCCCTGCGCACCGTGCGCGACCAGGTGTTCGACGATCGCACGGTCAAGTTCAAGGACGTCTTGCTGATCACCGACGGCGGCGATCACGACAGCTTTCCCGCGGCAGCGGCGGAGGAGCTGGGACAGCGCGGCGTGCGGCTGTTGGCCATCGGTCTGGGAGACGACACCACCGGCCAGCCGATTCCCCTGGAGGGCAGGTCGGCAGACGACGAGCCGGCGTTCGTGGAACACGAAGGCCAGATGGTGCTGAGCAAGCTCGACGCCGACCTGCTGCGCGCCATTGCCGGCGCCACTCCGGGGGGCCGCTACATTCACGTCGCAACCGGCAACGTCGATCTGGGGCGGCTCTACCTGGAGCTCATCGCTTCCGCCTCCGGTCGGCTGCTGGAGACCGAGTCGGTGGAGTTGATTCGTGAGCGGTTCCAGACCTTCATCGCAATCGCATTGTTGCTCCTGGCGCTGGCCCTGGTGGTGCCGGAACGGATGGCGCTGCCGCGGGTGCGGCTGCCACGGCTGCTGCGTGCGGCGGTGCGCGAGCCTGGTGCGACCGGTGCGGCAGTTGCGGACGGCAACCGGGAGCGCGCGCCATGACGGCCCCCCGCCCCGCACGGCGCGAGTCCTGCGGGCAAAGCAAGACGAGCACCCGCATTGGGTTGCTGCTGAGTGTCCTGTGCTGGCTCGGCGCCGGCGCGGCGACCGTGAGCGCGGCCGGCCGGCCGGAGCGGGCCGCGCGCGACGGCCTGGCGGCGTACGGGGCCGGCGACTACGCCGCGGCGGTGGACGCGTTCGGCGCCGCCGCGCAGTTGCGTCCGCGGGTGCCGGAGCTGCTCTACGACGCCGGTGTCTCGGCCTATCAGCTCGGCGACTACGCCACCGCCCGCGCCATGCTGCAGCCGGCGATCAGCGGCGCCTCGCGTGCCGAGCTCGCCGCTGCCGGACATCTGGCTCTGGGCAACATCGGCATGCGGGAGGCGCAGCAGCTCCTGCAACAGAATCCGGCAGCGGCAATCCCGGCGCTGGAGAGCGGCATCGCCAGCTTCGAGCGCGCGTTGCGCGTGGATCCCGATTACACTGCCGCCGCTCACAACCTGGAGCTCGCACGGGTGCTGCTCGACGAGCTGCGCCAGCAGCAGCAGCAGTCGCCGCAGCAGGATCCCGGTGGGCAGGATCAACCGCAGCAGTCCGAGCAGCAGGAGGGCCAACCGCCCCCGTCCGCTCCACAGGATGACGAGGGACCGGCTCCACCGGAGTCCGGCAGCGAGCAGCAGCAGCAGCAGCCCGCTCCGGCCCCGGACGGCGGTCAGGAAGAGCCCATGGAATCCACGCCGCAACAAGACGCGGACCAGCTCGCACGGCAGATCATCGCCGCCGAAGAAGCCAATGCCGAACTCCGCCGCCGCCGCCAACTTCACCTGCTTCCGGTACAGCGGGACTGGTGAGAACATGGCTGCACGCTGTCTCGCAAGCGCCGTGGCTCGCACCCTCCTGGCGCTGTTCCTGGCCTCCGCCGCCGCCACGCCGGTGGTGGCCCAGAACCTCAGCGTGCAGGCGGCCGTGGAGCGCGCCGAGGTGTACGTCGGGGAGCCGTTCCGCTTCCGGATCGCGGTGTCGGGAAGCGATCAGGTCACCGCACCGGACCTCGAACAGATCGCCGGCTTCTCGGTGCGCGCTCTGGGCGCCGGACCGAACAACAGCGAGATCGTCACCACCATCAACGGCCGTACCGCGCGCCAGGTGAATCGGGGCTATGTGCTCAACTACGAGCTCACCGCCGCCGCTTCCGGTGAGCTCACCATCCCCGCGCTCACCCTGCAGGTGGAGGGACAGCCGCAAGCCACCAGGGCGATCCGCATTCGGGCGCGCGCACCGCAGCAGCTCGAAGACTACCGCCTGCAGCTCGCCCTGGACCGGGAGCAGGTGTGGGTCGGCGAGCCGGCGGTGCTGACCACTACCTGGCTGTGGAACGCGGAGCTGGGACCGGAGCGGATGCACGGCTTCAGCCATCCCGTGCTGGACAACGCGGCGAAGCGGGGCCTCAGCTACGAGCATCGCGCACCCACCGCGAGCGGGCATGACCCGGTGCGGTTGCCGGTGGCGGGTCAGGAAGTGCTGTGGCAGCGCGGACAGACGCGCATCGATGGGGAGCGCTTCGCGTCCTTGAGTTTCGCCACGATGCTGCTTCCCGAGCATCCGGGGCAGCTCCACATCGGGTCCGCGACCGTGGTGTTCGAAGGGGTTGCCGGCTACCGCAGCGTGCGCGACTTCTCCGGACGTACGGCGCGCCAGCCGGTGCGGCAGCGGTTCGTGGTGCCGTCCAACGAGCTGCGCCTCACGGTCAAGGCGCTGCCGGAGCAAGGGCGTCCGGCCGAGTTCAGCGGCCTGGTAGGTCGTTTCGAGATCGCTGCCCGGGCGACCCCCCTGGAGGTCAAGGTGGGAGACCCGATGGAACTTTCCGTCACCATCACCGGCAGCGGCGATCTGCGCCGCCTGCTGGCGCCTGACCTGACCC
>JAKZWC010000343.1:0-5518 GCA_047515735.1 Spirochaetales bacterium
GGCTTCAACGGCTCGCCGGCGTTGGCGGAAATGAGGAAGCTCACGCTCTCGGCGCCGGCGGCGCCGATGACCGGCGCGCCCCGCTCCGTGCGCGGAGTCAGCGCCACCGCGAAGCGTGCCTTCGGCATCCCCAGGTCGGCGAGGGCGTCCTGCACCAGGTCGCGCAGGCGGCTGGCTGCATGGCGCCGCTGCTCCCCGAGCTCGGTCGCCTGTCGGGCAAGCTCGGTGTAGAGCTGCTCCACTTCGCGTGCCGCGACGGCACCGGCCTCGCGGGAACGCTCCAGGGTGGCCAGCTCGGCGCAGGCCCGTTCCCCGTAGTCGAGCACCGCGGTCACGGCCCCCCCGTACTTGCGCTGCAACGCGCGGATCAGCTCCAACCGCTCGCCGATGGCCGCAAGGCGGTCGGCGTCGTAGTGCAGACTGCTCTGGTAGCGACGGACGCCCTCCGCGGCATCCTCCAACTCGTAGAACGCCGTCTCGACCTGTTGCCGGTAGCCGTCGAGGCTGGCGTCGAGCGCCGCCAGCTGCTGCAGGTCGTCCACCACCCCGCGCAACGTGGCCACCACCCCGCCGTGCCCCTCCGCCGTGCGCTCGTAGACCGCGCGGGCCGCGGTCGAGATCCTCTCGAAGGCGGCCAGACGGAGCCGCTCCCGCTCCAACTCCTCCTCCTCGTCGGGATCGAGCCCGGCGGCACCAATTTCCTCGGCGCCGTGGCGCAGCAACTCGACCTGACGGTCGCGTTCTTCGGCTCCCTGCTCCAGTTCCTGCACCTGGGCGCGGGCTGCGGCGAGACGGGCGTGCACGGCTGCCACCCGGCGGGCAAGAGGCCGCAGACCCGCGAAGTGGTCCAGCAGCCGGCGCTGCTGATCTTCGCGCAGCAGGGACTGGTGCTCGTGCTGCCCATGCAGGTCGAACAACCGCTGCCCCAGCGCGGCGAGCTGCGCAGTCTGCACCAGCACACTGCCGATGAAGCCGGACGAGCGCCCGCTGCGCCGCACCACCCGCCGCAGGATGACGCGGTCCTCCTCGACCGGAAGCTCGCGTTCCTCCAGCCAGGCGCGCACCTCGGCCGGCGCCTGGCTCAGGCACACCACGGCGCTCACCTCGGCGCTGTCGGCGCCGCTGCGGATGTCAGCCGTCGATGCGCGGCTGCCGAGCAGCAGACCGAGGGCGCCGATGATGATCGACTTGCCCGCTCCCGTCTCTCCGCTGAGGACGTTGAGGTGATGCCCGAAGCTGACCTCCAGGCGCTCGATGAGGGCGTAGTCGCGAACCGTCAGCGACTCAAGCACGCGGCTCTCCCGCCCAGTCCAGCTTGGAGCGCAGGACCTGGTAGAAGTTGCGTTCGCCGGAGCGGATGATGTGGGTCTGGTGGACCGATCGGGACAGGGCCACGCGGTCACCCGGCTGCAGCTGCACTACTTCCACGCCGTCCACGGTAAGGCTGATCTCGGTGCGTTGCCCCGGCTCCACCTCCACCAGCACCGGTTCGTCGGCGGGTATCAGCAAAGGCCGATTGGCAAGCGTGAACGGACAGATGGGGGTGATCACGAACGCCGCCATCTCCGGGTGCAGAATCGGGCCTCCGGCGGCCATGGAGTAGGCGGTGGAGCCGGTCGGGGTGGCGAAGATCATGCCGTCGGCACGGTAGTTGGCTACCCAGGTGCCGGCCAGGCGCACGCGCAGACGCACGATCTTGGAATGCCCGCGAGCCGTGATGACGGCGTCGTTGAGGCCGTCGATGTTGGCGACCTCGGTGCCCGCGCGCGCCACACCGGCGTTCACCATGATCCGCGTGCTCAGCCCCGATCGGCCGGCGGCGTAGGCAACGTAAGCTTGCCGCCACTCAGCGGCCGGGACCTCGGTGATGAACCCCACCGTACCCATGTTGACCGGAAGAATCGGGATGTCGCTACCCGCCAGCAGGCGTGCGCAGTGCAGCAGCGTGCCGTCGCCGCCGAACGAAACCGCCAGATCGACGGTATCGAGCCCCGCGGGCGGGGCAACTGCCGCGCTGGAGATCTCGGCTTCCACCAACTCCACGCGCTGCTGGCGGAAGAAGTCGCGCACGCCGGCAATCACGTCACCTCCGGCGCGCGCGCGGTTCAGCAGCACGAAGGCGCGGCGGATGGTTCGCGGCGGAGGCTGGCCCCTTGCGGGGATGGTTCCGGCCGGTATGCGCGCACCGACACTCATCGAGAGGTCTATAGTATAGACTTGGGAGCGCGGGCTGCGCCACCGACCGGCGTGCGCCGTGACGGTTACGGCAGGGTGGCGAGGACCTTGGCGACCTGGTTGGCGGCGCTGTCGGAGAGGGCCGGGTATAGGGGGAACAGCAGGCAGCGCCGCGCCAGCTCCTGGGCGCCGGCGAGGCTGGCCAGGGGCGCGACCGACGGATCGCCCGCGTCAGCCCCGGCAGCGCCTTCTTCTGCGCCCGGCAGCACGCGGGTCAGGGCACAGCCGTCGTAGGCGAGCCGGGTCTCTATCTGATGGCGGGCGGCGTAGCGCTGCACGTCGCGCATGCCGTCGGCCACCAGCACCGGAAACAGGTGACCGGCGGAGGCCTTGGCAGCAAGCGTACGGTGACGGCAGCGAGCGACGGCGTCGCGAAACAGAGCCGCCAGATCGGCGCACCGCTGGTGGCTGCCGACACGGTCCTGCCACTGTGCCAGGGCCAGCGCGGCGTTCACGTCGGGCAGCTGGCCCCATCCGTGGTCACGCGCATCGCCGGCCAACAGCCGCTGGTCCTTGCGACTGCGCGCCAGCACCAGACCGCCGCCGCCCGCCGCCAGCGCTCCGTACGCCCCGAGGCCCACCACGACCACCGCGCCGGTCTGTCCCGCCGGCGGCGCCACCGGCTGCTCGACCGCTCCGGCAGCGGCGCCGGAATCGCTCGCGATAGCCGTGTCCGCCGCCGGGGCCAGTCCCAGCACCACCGCAGTGACGTCCTCTACCAGCGGCACACCCAGGTCCCGCAGGGCATCCGTGGAGCCGGGCTGCCCGACCGCGTGATAGGCCACCGCGGCCTGCGGCTCATAGGCCGTCAGTCGCTGCAGCGACTCTCCCGACAGCAAGCCGGTGGCAGGATCGACATCGACCAACAACGGGATCAGTCCGAGCCGCTCCGTGGCCTCCACGTAGGCCAGCGGCGCCAGCGCCGGCACCAGTACGTGTCGCGATCCGTCGCCACCCGTTACCGCCCGAAGTGCCGCCGCGAGGGCCGCCCCGTAGTCGGTGAGCGCTACCCCGCCGGCAAGACGCAACGCGGATGCTACTTCCCGCACCAGCCTGCGCGCCAAGACCCCGGGGCCGATCTCCTCGGACACCAGACACTCCAGGACGGCGTGCATCTGCCGCCGGCGTATGGTGGGACGGTACAGCGGGATCTTCGCTGGCGCCCGGTGCGCTGTCTCCCGAGCCATCTTCAGGCTTCCGCCGGCGTGGCCCGATCACGGCCGACGCTTCGCACCAGGGGCACGAACCGGCACGCGACGTCGGTGGTCACCGTAAAGCGCTCGCCGCTGCGATGAATCACCACGAGGCGCTGCACCTGACCGTCCGGACCCACGGGCATCACCAGAATACCGTCGTCCGCCAACTGCGAACTCAGCGCCGGCGGCACCGCCGGAGACGCCGCCGCCACCAGGATGCGCTCGAACGGACCGGCGTCGCGCCACCCTACCACGCCGTCTCCGATCCGTGCCCGCACGTTGCCGTAGCCCAGCCGCTGCAACACGGCCAGCGCCCGCGCCAGCAAGGGTCCGACCCGCTCGATGGTGTACAATTCGCCGGCCAACTGCGCCAGCACCGCGGTCTGGTAGCCGCTGCCGCTGCCCACCTCCAGCACCCGTTCCGACCCGCGCAGCTCCAGCAGCTCACTCATCAGCGCCACCATGTAGGGCTGCGACATGGTCTGACCGTGACCGATGACAACAGGTGAATCGCAATAGCAGGACTCAGGATCAGACTCGGGGGCGAAACAGTGTCGCGGTACCGTGCGCATCGCGTGCAACACTCGCCGGTCGTGGATGCCACGCGCGGCGAGCTGCTGCCGCACCATCTGTTCGGCAAGGTGCCGGTAGGTTCGGTCAGCGGACTCCACGGTTGCGCCGGGCCCTGCGGCGTCACCCGACGCCGCTGTGGCCTCAGTTCCCGGTGGCGGCCCTAACTCCTGGTGGTGACACTGTGGTGGTCTCCGTTGCGCTCCCGCGCGTCCTTGGCGTGGAGCTTCGACAGCTTGTAGCTCTTGAGCAGCATTCGTATTGCGTCGTTCACAGCTTCCGTACGATCGTGATAGAACCCCTGCTGGATCATCTCGTCGAGTCCCTCGAGCAGGTATTCCGACGTCTCTACGTATGCTTTCGACACTTGGCCCCCTCCTTGCCGCCGTGCTTGCAGTATGCCGGGGGCCGCGTTCGGACTGGGCCTGGCTAGAATTGAACTAGCGACCTCACGCTTATCAGGCGTGCGCTCTGACCAACTGAGCTACAGGCCCTCGAACTGCGAACGGCACGCGGCCCCTCGACTCCCCGAATGATGGCGGCCGGGGCCGCTCCTGTCAATGCCGCCGCGACTCCCCGTTCACTCGGAGCCGGACCCGGCGGCTGCGGCGTCGTCCTTGCGGCGGAGCTCGGCCAAGGCACGTTCCTTCTCGTCGATGCGGCGCTCGATGTCGACCAACTCGGCTACCAGCTCCTTCACGCCCACCGTGTTCTTGGAAACCGTGCTCTGGCCGCGCGCGGCAAACGCCTCGTAGACCTCGTGGCCGAGCTGCGAAAGCAGCTTCATCGACTGGCGCTCGAGCTGCAGCACATCGAACTTGAGCACCCCCATCTCGCTGAGGTCCTTGGCGCCGATGCGCGCCTTGTCCAGCACTCCGCGGGAGGCGTCGAGGCCCTGCTCCACCACCTTCTCGATTCTATTCCATAGTGTCATGGAACCTCCCTACCGCCATCGTTATCAAGCGGATAGCTGTCCTGAACGTAGCTCCCAATGTATCGCAGGGGGCGCTCATCGGCAAAGCAAATTCTCGCCGAATTGCGCCCATACCCCCTTTACACTAGGCCGGCTTCGTCACTTATATTGGCCTACAATCACGTGGCAGCACATAAGGTAAGAGATCCCTCGCTGGCGGAGCAGGGCGTCCTCAAGATGCGCTGGGCGCAGTCGCGCATGCCGGTGTTGGCCGATCTGAAGCGCCAGTACGAACACAGCAAACCGTTGGCCGGACAACGCATCGCCGGCTGTCTGCACGTCACCAAGGAGACCGGTGTGCTGATCCGGACCCTGCGCGCAGCGGGGGCGGAAGTGGCGTGGAGCGGGTGCAACCCGCTGTCCACCCAGGACGACGTAGCCGCCGCGCTGGCGGCGGAGGACACCAGTATCTTCGCCTGGCAGGGCCTGTCGGTGGAGGAGTTCTACTGGTGCATCGACGCCACCCTGAAGATCAGGCCCACGCTCACCCTGGACGACGGCGCCGACCTCATCTTCCGCGTCCACACGCGCCATCCGGAGTTGG
>JAKZWC010000344.1:0-6165 GCA_047515735.1 Spirochaetales bacterium
GCTCTTGAAAGGCGCACCAGTAAGTCGATAGTCTTGCACGTAGGGACATGGTCGCTCCTCGCTCCCATCATGTTTGTTTTGGTGAACCCATGATATTACGGAGCGAGCCGGCCTGTCCTTGTTGAATCAGCCTCTGTCAGCTTGCCCGGCCTCTAATTCGCGCTGTCTTGGGAATTTTGCAAAAGGCTCGTACGATAGAGTTCGGGCCGTGGTGTCGCCCATGGAACATTGCAGGCGAATCGCGCGTGTCGCGGCTGCGGTAGCCGCGTCAGGTCGCATCGCCGCGCCCCGCTCCGGGCTTGAACCGGATGCCGGATCGTGACATTGATGAGGGAGCCGGCGTGCGCTGGCGCCTGCCTGCTCAATAGGCCGTCGCGCGCGTCCTGACGCCGGGCGGTGAGGGAATGGCTGAAGCCGATCTGGGGACTCGCGACGCGCGCGGGGAGTGGCAGCCTGCGGAACTGATCCAGACACCGCCGGTGTTCGTGTGGCCGCCACGGCCGCTGGCGTTCCTGAAGTGGCTGTTCGGGTTTCCGGGCTACCTGATGCCGTGGAACCTGTTCTTCGTGGCCGTGGCGATCGTGTCGTGGCTGTTCCTGACCCCGGAGCTGGAGCGCATGACGCGTTTCGAGCCGGGCTGGATGATCGCCATCTACCTGCGCAACGCGGCGATCATGACCCTGTTCTTCGGTGCCTGGCACCTGCGGCTCTACGTCCGGAAGGCGCAGGGCAAGCGCTACAAGTACAACAACCGCTGGCTCAGCTCCAACAGCAAGGCGTTCCTGTTCCGCAACCAGACCCGCGACAACGTGTTCTGGAGCGTGGTCAGCGGCTGCGGGGTCTGGTCGCTGTACGAAGCCGTCACGCTGTGGATGTACGCCAACGGGCATCTGCCCTACGTCGACTTCCGCGCCAATCCCGTGTATTTCGTGCTGCTGCTGCTGGCGGCGGTGGGGCTGATGCGCGAGGTGCACTTCTACTGGGTGCACCGCCTGATCCACTGGAAGCCGCTGTACAAGGCCGCCCACTACCTGCATCACAAGAACGTCAACATCGGACCATGGTCGGGACTGGCGATGCATCCCATCGAGCACCTGCTCTACTTCACCGGGGTGTTCCTGCACTGGATCATCCCATCCCACCCGCTGCACGCCATGATGCACCTGGTGCACGCGGGGCTGTCACCGGCCGCGGGTCACTCCGGCTTCGACGAGGTGGAGCTCAAGGCCGGCAAGACCGTGCTGCCCAACCACAACCTGTTCCACTACCTGCATCACCGCTACTTCGAGTGCAACTACGGCGGCGACGGCAGCGTCCCCATCGACCGCTGGTTCGGCAGCTTTCACGACGGCTCGCAGAAAGCGCACACCAGGATGCGCGCCCGCGCCCACTCCCGCATGCGCTCTCGGACCCAGGCGCGCACCGCCTGAACGGCGGCAGCGGTTACGGGCCGTTCGCGGCGCGCTCGAGCACCGGCATCGCGCGGTCGCTCGGGGACGTGCTCGCGGCTACAGGTCGGAGGCGGTCAGCAGCACTTCCATGACGTCCAGCGCCTCGTCCAGGGAGGGCGGGGCCGGGGCGTCGCGTCCCGCCAGGCGCTGCAGAAAGCAGTGGATCACCTCGAGGTAGCCCTCGATCCAGCCCATGCCGTGGAACAGCGGCTGCTGGGAGCCGTAGCGGCCGGGCCCGCGGCGCACGCAGGTGACCTGGTTGCCGCGGCCCACCTCCAGCTGGTCCGCTGCGCCGTACACCCAGCGCACCGCGCGCTCGCTGCCGATCGCCGAGAGCTGCAGATCGTTGGCGCCGTGCACGGTCTTCGACGCGGAGCCGAACGAGCGGCAGCCGGCGAATTGCAGGTAGATCTGGACGAAGGTATCGCGGTTCGGAGCCGGCGCGTTGACGAAGGAGATCCAGCGCCGCGCCGCCTGCGGCCGCTCGCCGGCCAGAAACAGCACCAGGTCCACCCAGTGACTGGCGAGGTCGACGTAGGTGTCGTAGGGGCCGCCCAGGACCGGGTCGCTCTTCCAGCTCTTGTCCGCGGGCGGCGGATCCAGCACCGCCAGCTCGGCGGCCGAAGACTGCCAGTAGGTGCCCTCGATGGCGATCAGCTCGCCCAGCTCGCCGGCGGCGATCATCTGCCGCATGCGCTGCGGCCCCCACATCTGGCGGTAGCCGTGGAGCACCGCCACCTGCAGTTGGTCGCCGTGGGCGCTCGCCAGGGCGCGCAGCTCCGCCAACTGGTTGCGGTTCACACAGGGCGGCTTGTCCAGGACGATGGCGCGGAAGCCGGCGCGCTGCGCCTCCAGCACGTAGCGGGCGTGCAGTCCGTGCGGGTTGCCGATGCACAGCAGCGGCAGGTCGTGGCCGGCGGCCAGTCCGGCCAGCGGTTGATCGCGGGCCAGCCGTACCGGCGGCTCGACGCTGATCTCGGAGTCGATGATGTCGATCACCGCGAGCGCCTTGGCGATCGCCTGCCCGGACATGCCGCTGCCCACGATGAACGGTTTGATCTGCATGCGGAACCTCGGCGCCAGGGTATCCGAATCAGGCGCCGTCGCGCAGCTTGCGCTCCAGGCCCCACCTGGCCTGCGCCTCGGCCATCGTCAGCGAGCCGACGGCGCCGTCCGCTACCCGGTAGCGGTGGCGCAGCAGTCTCTCGGGCTGCGCGACACTCATGAAGCGCTGGTCGACCGGGTCGGCAGCCGGCTGAAAGCGGATGTCGGAGCTGATGCGGTAACGATCGGTGGTGTTCTCCAGGGCGCAGTGCAGGGTGAAGACGGGAAACACCAGCACGTCGCCGGCGCGGAAGTTGGCGGTATGCCAGCGGCCGCCAAAGCGCTCGGTCACCTCCAGCAGGTCGAACGAGAAGTGGCCGGGGGCGTTGTCCGCGCCCTTGATCCGATCGCGGTCGGGGTCGTGGCGCCCGTAGGTGCGCCGCAGGCGCTCGAACTCGGGCCGGTTGTGGGATCCGGCGCAGATTGCCAGCGGGCCCTGCGCCACCTCGGTGTCGCCCCACGGCATCCAGCAGCTCAGCACCTGCTCGGAGCCGCGTCCGATATAGACGTTGTCGAAGTGGATGCCGGTGCGGCCGCCGGTGGCCTTGATGCGGGTCAGGACCCTCGGGTAGCGCAGCGCCGGTACGCCGAAGTAGCGCTCGAAGAACGACAGGAAAGGTTGCTCGTCAAAAAACCCGGCGATGGCGGGCAGCCGCGCGTCCACGCTCGGCGCGCCGCTGCGCCGGGGATCGATGCACGCGGCCATGGGATCGCTGCCGGGCGCCAGCCAGCCCTCGGCGGCGATCTGCTCGACGATGAGACGGCGCATGGCCAGCACCGCCTCGCGGTCGGCGAAGCCGCGCAGCAGCAGGTAGCCGTCGCGTTCCATCCGCCGCCGCAGTGCGGCGTCGCCGCCGAGGTCGGCGTCGCAGTCTGCCAGCTCACCGAGGTAGTCGCTCGGGAAGGCGAAGCTGCGGCGGCTCATTGCAGCTTTCATTTCTGCTTTCATCGCTGCGCTCAAATATAGCCGGTCGAGCCGTCCGGCCGCGATGGGGAGGGGCGCTCCCAGTGCACCCAGCGATCGTCGCGCAGCGCCGCCTCGTCCACCTCGATGCCGAAGCCGGGGCGCTCGCTGACCTGCAGGTAACCGTCCGCCGGCAGCAGCACGCCGTCGAAGCGGCTGCGGGTGGCGGCACTCGGCAGCACGTACTCCAGCACCTTGAAGTTGGGCGTGGCCAGGGCAAAGTGGGCGCTGACGGCGGTGGCGACCGGGCCCATCGGATTGTGCGGGGCTACCGTGACGTAGTGTGCCTCGGCGATGGCGGCGATCTTGCGCATCTCCAGGAGGCCGCCGCACACGCACACGTCGGGCTGAATGATGTCGGCGCCGCCGGCGGCCAACAGGTCGAGGAACTCGAAGCGCCCGTAGAGGCACTCGCCCGTGGCCAGGGGCACCTGCATCTGGGAACGGAGCTGGCGCCAGGCGGGTATGTGCTCGGGGCGCAGCGGCTCCTCGTAGAAGTAGGGGTCGAACGGCGCCAGCGCGTTGGCCAGCTGCAGGGCACGGATGGGCTCGAGGATCCTGGCATGCGGGTCGAACGCGAACTCCCAGTTCTCCGGGGTGCGCGCGCGCAGCTCCGCGAAGTAGGCGGCGGCCGCGTCGCATACCCGGCCCCAGCGTTCGGCGTCGGGGTCGAGCCGGTAGGGACTGGTCTTGAACACCGTGAAGCCCCACTCCTCGTGCAGGCGCCGGGCTTGCTCGGCCGTCTCCCTGCCGTCGGCGCCGCCGATCCCGTGGTAGACCCGTACCCGGTCGCGCGCCGCGCCGCCCAGCAGGCGGTACACCGGCAGCCCCGCGGCCTTGCCGGAGATGTCCCACAGGGCGTGGTCGAACGCGGAGATGGTCGCCAGCCCGACGCCGCCCGGCGGGAAGCGGAACTGCTGATGGATTTTCAGCATCAGGTACTCGATGCGGCGCGGGTCCTCGCCGCCCACCAGCGCGAACAGGTAGTCGGCGATGGGCGGCGCGCTCAGGTCGGGGCCGGTGGAGTAGACCTCGCCCCAGCCGTGGATGCCCTCGTCGGTCGCAACCTTGAGCAGGACGCGCGGGCGGGCCTCGAGCCGGGTCAGGTGGCAGGAGATGCCGGTGATTTTCATGGCGCCGTCGATACTACCGCAACCGGCGCGGCTTGACGCCGCTGCCCGCCGCCGGCGCCGCGTGGAGGTGGCCGTCGGCGCCGATCCGCGCTACCATGCGCGCCGCACAGGAGGGGCACGTGGCATTCTACGAACTGCGCCGGTACCGGGTGATGCCCGGCAAGATGGATGAGTGGGTGCGCTACATGGAAGAGGTGATCATTCCCTTCCAGGTGGCGCGCGGCATGGTGATCGCCGGCAGCTTCCGCGGCGAGGAGGACGACTCCACGTACGTCTGGCTGCGCCGCTTCGAGTCGGAGGCTGAGCGCGAGCGGCTCTACGCGGCGGTGTATGAATCGGACGAGTGGGAGCAGCAGATTAGTCCGCGCGTTGGCGAGCTGATCGACCGCACGGCGATCGAGGTGACACGGCTGGTGGCGACGCCCAGGTCGGTGCTGCGGTAGCTCGGGCGATGCCGGGGTCGCAGTCGGGAGGTGCCGCCTCCAGCCAGCCGGGCGCAGCGCTGTGCCTCGGCGAACTGGAGTTGCAGGTGTGTGCCGACGTGACCTTCCGGCTCGACGGAGGCATGATGTACGGCACCGTGCCGCGGGTGATGTGGGAACGCTTCGCGGTGCCGGACGAGCGCAACCGGGTGGCCGTGGCAGCGCGCAGCATGCTGGTGCGCGGCCGCGACGCCGGCGGCAACCCGGCGCTGGTGCTGGTGGACACTGGATTGGGCGACTTGGCCGCCGGCGCGCGGTTCCGCGAGCTGTACGGCATTACCGATCCGGCCTGGCGGCTGCTGGCGGAGCTGGCGGCGCTGGGCGTCTCCGCGGAGGCGGTGACCCACGTGGTGCTGACCCACCTGCACTTCGATCACGCCGGCGGCGCTGTGCGGGGTAGCGGCGCGGCCGCACGCCCCACCTTCCCGGCGGCGCGCTACCTGGTCCAGGAGGGCGAGTTGGCCTACGCGCGCGCCCCGGACCGGCGCAGTCAGGCGAGCTACAAGGCGGAGAACTGGGAGCCGCTGGCGGCGGCCGGCGTGCTCGACACGGTGGCGGGGGAGATGGAGGTGATTCCGGGAGTACGGCTGCGCGACGCGCCCGGCCACACCGATCATCACCAGGTGGTGACGGTGACCGGTGGCGGGCGCACGGTGCTGTTCACCGCCGACCTGTTCCCGTTCTCGGCCCATCTCAAGCCCCACTACGTACCCGCGCTCGACGTCGACCCCCGCCGCACCATGGCGACCCGGCGCCGCTACCTGGAGCTGATCGTGGCCGAGGGTTGGCTGCTGCTGTTCCAGCACGACGCCGCCCACGCCCTGGTGCGGGTGGACGCCAACCTCGCGGTGACTCCCGTGACTCCGCGGTGAGCGACCAGGACGGGACGGGCGCGGGGCGGTCCGGCGTCGTCATCGCCGCGTCGCTGATGTGCGTCGATCGGTGCAACCTCGGCGCCGGGATCGACGGCCTGCAGCGTATCGGCGTGGACGCTCTGCACTTCGGCCTGAAGGCGCCGGCCGGCTGAACGC
>JAKZWC010000345.1:0-8499 GCA_047515735.1 Spirochaetales bacterium
CGCCAAGGGGATGGAAGAGGCGCGGCTGCTGTTCAAGTATCCGGTGCGGGTGGCGCTCAACCCGGTGATCAGCTCCGCGGCATGGGTTCTGCCGGCGATCTTCTCGGGCGAGACGGTGACGGCGATCGTGTTGTCGCTCCCCACTACCGGACAGATATTCTTCAGCGCGCTGCTGTTCCAGGACATGAGTCTGGCCGGCAGCGTGGTGATGATCATCGGCGCGCTGACCATGGTCGGGACGCTGATTTCCGATCTGGTGCTGGCCGGGGTCGACCCGCGCATCCGCATGGAGCGCAGCAACCGGTGAACCGCAACGTCGCGGCGGCGGAGCAGGAACGCTACTACACTGCCAGCCACTGGCGCCTGGTGCGCGCCAAGTTCGGCCGCCACCTGCTGGCGCGCGCGGCGCTGGCAGTGCTCGGCGTGATCTACCTGAGCGGGCTGTTCGCCGGATTCCTCGCGCCCTACGGTACCCGCACCGTGGCGGCCGAATTCGCCTACGCGCCGCCGCAACCGCTGCGCTTCGTACATGAGGGCCGCGTCCAGCTGCGCCCGTTCGTGTACGGCTACGCACGTCACTTCAACGATGCCAACTGGGAGTGGGACTACCGACCCGACCCGGCGCAGAAGCTCGACCTGCGGTTCTTCGTGCAGGGGGACGGATACCGGTTCTGGGGCCTGTTCGAGACCGACCGCCACCTGTTCGGCGTCCCGGCGCCGGGCCAGGTGTTCCTGTTCGGCACCGACAAGCTGGGCCGCGACCTGTTCTCGCGTAATCTGCACGCCATCCGCGTGTCGCTCACGGTGGGACTGCTCGGGGTGTCGTTCAGCTTCGTGATCGGCTGCCTGCTGGGCGGGCTGTCGGGCTTCTACGGGGGCCCCATAGACACCGCGATCCAGCGCGTCATCGAGTTCCTCATCGCCCTGCCCACGATCCCGCTGTGGATGGGGTTGAGTGCGGCGTTGCCGCTGGACTGGCCGGCGCTGCGAGTCTACTTTTTCATCACCATCATCCTTTCCACGGTGGGGTGGACGCGGCTGGCGCGGGTGGTGCGCGGCAAGCTGCTGGAGTTGCGCGAGCAGGACTTCACTATGGCGGCGCGCGTGGCCGGCGCCCGCGACCTGGCGATCATCGTCCGCCACCTGCTGCCCTCGTTCATCAGCTACCTGATCGTCGATCTGACTCTGGCGATCCCCTACATGATCCTGGGCGAGACCGCGCTGAGCTTCCTCGGCCTGGGACTGCGGCCGCCGGTGGTGAGCTGGGGCGTGCTGCTGCACGAGGCGCAGAACGTGCAGTCGGTGGCGCTGCACCCGTGGCTGCTGATTCCGGGGCTGTTCGTGATCGTCAGCGTGCTGGCGTTCAACTTCGTCGGCGACGGCCTGCGCGACGCCGCCGACCCCTATAAATGAGACGGCCGGCTCAGGGCGAGCCGGCCGTCATAAAGCTACATATTGGCGCGCAGGGTCTCCTGCCAGATCTCCTCGTAGCGCTTCGCGCCGGCCCGCTCCAATTCGCGCACGTAGTTGTCCCAGTCGGCGTCGGAGTTGATGTCCAACTCGCCCAGCACGAACTGCGTGGCGCGCTGCAGCACCAACCCCGTGGCGCTGGTAATCAGTTCCTGCAGGTCGACCAACTCGTCTTCGACTGCACCCTCGAATACCAGATCCGGAGTCATGTGCTTTTCGACGCGATAGGGCGCCATCAAGTCGCGCGTCCAGACCATCAGGTGGTACTCCTGCTTGGACGGGTCATCGGCCCATTCGGGATCGAGCGCGGAGTACGCGTAGCGGGACCAGCGGCCCGGGGCGGTGCGCGGCCAGCCGGTTTCGTGCAACTCGGTGCCGAACGCCAACGCCATCAGGTTTTTCATGGTGGCCGGCGTACCGTCGCGTCCGACGAGCCCCATTTGCTTCTCCTCATCGGTGAGGTAGCGCCACTCGGTCCCCTCACGGCGTCCGCCAATGATTTGCTGGATCGCGGGATCCGACTGATGGAAGTAGTCCAGATACTGTGCAATCAGCGCCGGGTGGCGTGCCTGGTTGGATATCTCTGCCTGATAGCGCATCGTAAAGGGGAAGAACGACGCCTGCTTCGTGCCATCGGGTCCGGTCAGCGGTGCTACCGCCTTGAAGCCGGCAAAGCGACCGGTCCCGGCACCGTTGATGGAGAGCACGCCGAACCAGCCGGACGGGTATGCGCCCACGATCTCCGCGTCGGGGTTCTCCACCAACTGGAGGGTTTCCTCGCGCCGCCACACGAAGGTCTCTTCGGCGAGCAACCCTTCGTCCGCCAGACGATGCATGTACTTCAGGCCTTCCCGCCACTCCGGAGTATTGGCCACGAAGCGAACGGAATCGCCATTCCGCTCCAGGAACGAGCCGTAGTTGCTCAGGTGCTGCGGCATCACCGTGTAGATGAACGAGTTCATCAGGAAGCCGAACGGATCGGTCCGCCAGCTCGTGGTGGCACCGATCAGCGGCACCTCGTCCGCTTTGCCGTTGCCGTTGGGATCCTGGGTCTTGAATGCCTTGAGCACGTTGTAGAAGTCTTCGGTGGTGTCCGGCCACTCCAGTCCGAGCTGGTCCATCCACGGCTTGTACAACCACATCTTCACCGAGTACTGGCAGTGGAAACAATTGGCTTCAAGGTCCACCGTGGAGTAGATGTTGCCGTCCGGCATGGTAAGGCGGTCGACTACCTCCGGCTCCTCTGCCAGCCGCTGCTTGTACTCCGGCATACGTTCGTCAATCAGGTCGTTGAGTGGCAGGAAGGTGCCGTTGCGTCCGTGGGTGTATACCTGCTGTGCGGTAAGCGTGCCGTGTGGTATCAGCAATTCCGGCAGGTCACCTGAAGCCAGGATCAGATTGAATCGCTCTTGCGCGTTGTTGGCCTCGATCAGACGGATCCGTCAACGCCGTAGACGGTAACAGGGGCGGCGGCGCGGCGGCAGCGGCGCCAAGTCAGCGGCTGGCTGGTGCCTGATCAACGCAGTAGGCGAGGGCGGCGAGGGCGTAGACCCGCGCCACGCGCAGCAGTTCCGCGACCGGCACCTCCTCTTCGTTGGTGTGGGCGCCGGTGGCCGCCGGGCCGTGGGTGAGCGCGGGGATGCCGGCGAGGAACGCGTAGCGGTTGCCGTCGTCGACGAACGGTTTGCAGCCGGTGGGAATCGCGCTGCCGGTGACCTCGCGGTACGCATCCTGAAAGGCACCTGCGACGGGGTCGGTGGCGGCCACGGTGTACGCCTCGGTGCGGGTTGCCATCTGCAGGTCGGCGGACAGACCGTGACGCTGTGCCACCGCCTCCGCCAATGCCAGCACCTGCTCCCGCGCCGCCGGCCCCCGGCCCGGCTCCACCCAGCGCCGAATGCCTTCGATGCAACACTCCGTGGGAACCTGGTTGTAGATCTCGCCGGCGGCGCACCGGCCCACGAACAGGGAGTCGGACGCGGCACGGGAGGCGCCCTGCGCGGCGACCAGCCGGCGCCCCAGCGCCGTGAGCTCCAGCACCAGCTCCGCCCCCGCGGCGACGACGTCGGGTAACTCCTCGGTGCGCAGGGCTTCATGGATCGGCTCCCCGGCCCGCCGCAGGGTGATGGTGAGGATCGCGGCGCCGCGCCCGGTCAGCGGCAACGGCGACGCCAGGTACTCCGGCAGCAGCACGGCGTCGCCGTGGATCCCCGCGCGCGCCAGCGCCGCCACCTGGCGGCCGTCCCCCACCGGCCCCTCGTGGTGCTCGTGAGCGGTGAGCAGCACCGCGCCGGCCGCCGGTGCGCCCGCGTCGCGCAGGGCGCGCAGCGCCTCCACCGCGGCGGCGAGTCCTCCCTTCATGTCGGCGGCCCCGGAACCGGTCAGCACGCTCCGGCCGCCGCGGTCATGCAGCGCCGAAGCGCTGAACGGCAGATGCACGGTGTCCAGGTGGCCGTCGAACTGCAGCACGCGGCCTTGAACGCCGGAGTCGAGGCGGGTCACCACCGCCGGCGCCGGCGGCCAGTCGGCGACCGGACGGGTTACGGTGAATCCATCAGCGTCAAGCAGTTCCGCGAGCCGGTCCGCGGCAGCACCGGCCCGTCCCGACGGGCTGGGCACGTCGATCAGTTCGCGGGCGGTCGCGACCAGCCTGGTTCGGCTGACCGCGGCACGCACGCGGCGTCGGATGTCGGCAACCGCCGGGGCGGGGTCCATCAGGGCGCCGCCTTCGCGAGGGCTACGGCAGGCGGCTCTGCGGCCGCCGCCGGCACCGACACCATGGGCGCGGTGGGGGAGGAAGAAGCTGTCTCAGGCGCAGTCGGGGTGGCCGTCCGCCCAGCGGCCGAAGGGCACGTCGGTCTGCCCGCCCTGGTTGATGCGAGCCATCTTCTGCCGGGTCTCCTCCCAGCTCTGGCGCCACTGGCCGGCCTCGCGCAGTTCCAGGTGCGGCGCCTTGCGGCTGCGGGCGATGAAGCCGGGGAACGCCTCGCGCCCGGTGTGCTGGCCGATCGGGTTGTAGCGCAGGTCGAAGCTCCAGCGGATCTCGTCGCTGACGTTGGCCAGCGAACCGTGCACCGTCTGCCGGTGCAGACACACCACGTCGCCACGTGCGGCGGGGATGGGGGTCGTGGCGTCGACGTCGAACAGTTTTTCGGGAATCGCACGGCCCTGTTTGTTGCAGTGAGTGCGCAGGCCGCCCTGGTGGCTGCGCGGGACGATCTTCAGCGGTCCCGCCTCGACCGGGGTGTCGTACAGCGAGAACCACACGGTCAGCATGTTGGTCTCGTCCGCCTCAGGGGTCACCACACCGTGGTCCTGATGCCACTGGGTGGCGCCGATCACCGGCTTGCCGTCGGGTGTCCGGGGCAGCTTGCTCTCCGGCGGCTTGATGCGCACGTGCTGCACCGGGTTGGAGTAGATCTCCGGGCCGATCAGCGATTCCACCACGTCCAGCAGCGGCTCCGCGGTAAAGGCGTTCAGCACCGCCGGCCCGAACCAGAACGGCGTGTCCTCCCGGACGTCCGTGAACGGCAGTGAGAAATCGAAGTACTGGGAGTGAGCGCGGCCGCTCTCGGCGTAGATCCGCGTCACCCGCTCGCCGAACGGCAGCTCGTCGTAGGTCGAAGATATCTCGCCGCTGGCGAACAACTCCTTGGCCAGGGAGTCGAGCACCCGTGCATATTCGTCGATCACCGGATCGAGGTAGGTGGCGGGATCCAGCACCCCTTCGACCTTCAGGTATCCCTGTTCCTGAAATTGCTCGACCTGCTGCTGACTGAGCGCACTCATGTGGATTTACTCCTGTCGGATAGGCTGGGCGGTCAACTCGACATCGTAGGCAAGTATGCAGTGAAGTGCAAGGGACCGGAATCACTTCTCCTGCAGTTCCGCATAGATTTCCGGGGGCGAGGCAAAGCGCAGGCCCGCCTCCCTGGCGCGCACGATCAGGTCGGCAATCCAGCCGCATCTTTCCCCGAACTCCTGCTTGGTCGGTGTCCCGTGATCGTGACTGCACAGGTTCCAGACCCAACCGTTCTGTGCCGTCTCCGCGACCATGGCAAACAGATAATCCTGGTAGGTCGCGCCGTGGCAGCGATCGTCGAACCGCTCCCAGTAGAAGTGATCCTGATACCCCTGGACCCCGAGTTCCAGGATCTCGGGGAATCCCTGGTCAGCGAAGAAGAACGGCTGCTCGGTGAACGGCGTCGGCTGGCAGTCGCGGTGATCCCGGGCATTGGTGCGGATCCACCGGATCCCGTTGTCCCGCAGGATCTGCAGAACGTCCGGCCGATCCACCAGCCCCCGGTAATAGCCCCAGGGCCCCGTCAGCCCCTGGCACTCCACCTGCAGCAGCTCCTTGATGACGTCCTGGGCCCGCGAGACTTCGGCGCGAATCTGCTCCAGGGTGCCGCCTCCCTTGAAAAAGTTCGGCGCCGCGCCGTGCACCGGTCTGCCGTCGCCCGGCGTCATGTATACGCTCTTGAGGAGCACATGACTGTAGGTGTGCTGGGCGACCGTGAGCAACGGACTCTGCATGCACCGGCGTATCGCATCCGCACACTTCTCGACCGTCTGCCCCGTGAGATAGATCGTCCAGGGCACACCAGACTTCTCATGCAGCTCCGTGGCGCCCTCGAGAAACCCGACCGTGTTCTGCGAAGCGGTCTCGATGTCGTACCCGAACACCATCGTTCCGCTCATGCGTAGCCTCCCGCCACTTTCCGATTGGTCGTAGTGCGGCTCGAGCTGCCCCCGTCACCCGCCGAGGTCGAGGCCGTAGCCGGCCGGATCGAGGCCGCTGTCGGCGGCCAGCCCGCGCAGGCTGATCAGCACGTCTTCCGGGAGCGGGATGCCCTCCACCAGTGCCTTCTCGCGCCGCTCCCACTCCATCTCGCCGGGAAGATAGATGGTCCCGCCCGCGGCCGCGTCCGCGCCCTTGATGGCTTCGCTCATGGTGGCCATGCGCTCGTGAAAGCGGGCCGCGGGCATCATGGCGCCGACGTCCAGGGCCAGGAACGCGTGACCCTGGTCGGGAGGCTCCGGATCATCCGCCACCCAACTGTGCACCTCGCCCATCATCGCGGAACCGGTCAGCACCGCGGTCAGGATCTCCACCAGCACCGCCAGGCCGTAGCCCTTGTGGCCGGCCATCGGCAACTGTGCGCCGCGCTCGGGGTAGATGGTGGGGTCGGTGGTGGGAACTCCGGCGTCGTCCACCAGCCAGGTGTCGGGGATGCTGCGGCCCTCGGTCTTGGCGGCGAAGATCTTGGTGGCGGCCACCGCGCTGGTGGCGATGTCGAGCATGATGGTGCGGCCGGTGCCGGTGGGTGCGGCGTAGGCGATCGGATTGGTCCCCAGAATGCGGCTGCGGGCGCCCGGTACCGTCATGCACGGCTCCACGTTGCACATCGCCATCCCGAACATGCCCTGCTCGGCGATCAGGTTGGCATAGTAGCCGGCGGCACCGAAGTGGCTGCTGCGGCGGATACCGACGTACGCCATGCCCGATTTGCGTGCCTTCTCTACCGCCAGCATGGCGCCGCGGCAGGAGATGGCCGGCGGCATGCCGTGGCGGGCATCGATGATCGCCCACGACGCTCCCTCGGCTACCGTCTGCTCGCGCGCGGTGGCCGCCAGACGGCCCCGGCGGGCGTTCTTTATCAGACCCCGAATCTGCCGTGTGCCGTGGGTGAACGTGCCCCAGGTGTCGGTGGTCACGAACACCCGCGCCGAAAGCGCGGCGTCCTCGCGGCTGATGCCGGCCTGCGTCATGGCCGCGATGCAGAACGCCTCCAGCGCCTGCGCGTCGATCTTCGATGCTCCCACGATGCTGCTCCTCCGTTCTGGTTGCGATGCCGCCCTACCGTAGCGGATCGCGCCGCGGCGCGCACCCTGCTCCGCGCACCCTGCTCCGCGTCCTACCCGGCCGCCATCCGGCGCGCTCGCCGCCACGAAGCAGGGCGCTCAGTTGACCGCCCTGCGGGAGTGGCATACTGTTTTTCGAGGCGGAGCGCCGGCTGATCTCCGGGCCGCACCGCCGTCCGGCCCCCGGTCGGCGGCGGCTCGGGCCCGTGGTGAAGGTGGCGTCGCCATCGGCTGATGTTTGTGTTCGGACCGTAGATGTTACGCTACATAGCCAACCGTATTGTCATTCTGGTACCGCTGCTGCTGCTCATCTCGCTTATTGCGTTCATTCTCATTCAGCTTCCCCCCGGCGACTTCCTCACTACGCTCATCGAGACCCTGCGCGCCTCCGGCACCGAGCTGGCGGACGACGAGATCGCGCGCCTCACGCAGCAGTACGGGTTGGACCGGCCGCTGCACTCCCAATACCTGCTGTGGATCGGCAACATCATCCTGCGCGGCGATCTGGGCTGGTCGTTCAACTGGAACCGGCCGGTCAGCGAGGTGATCGGGGCGCGCGTCTGGTTCACCGTCGTCATCACCATGCTGTCGGTGCTTTTCATCTGGGTGGTATCGATTCCGATCGGCATCTACTCCGCCACCCACCAGTACTCCATCGCGGACTATTTTTTCACTTTCCTGGGGTTCATCGGCATCGCCACCCCGGGGTTTCTGCTCGCGTTGCTGGTGGTGTGGACCCTGTTCTCGCAGTTCGGGATCAACGTGTCGGGACTGCACTCCTCCGAGTATCTGGGAGCAGCCTGGAGCTGGGGCAAGTTCTTCGATCTGCTGGCCCATCTGTGGGTGCCGATGATCCTGCTGGGGATTTCCGGAACCGGGGCCCTGATCCGCATCATGCGCGGCACCTTGCTTGACGAGCTCAGCAAGCAGTACGTGATCACCGCCCGCGCCAAGGGGCTCAAGGAGAGCCGCCTGCTGTTCAAGTACCCGGTACGGCTGGCGATCAACCCGCTCATCAGCACCATCGGCTGGCTGCTGCCGTTCCTGTTCTCGGGCGAGCTGCTGATCTCGCTGGTGCTGGACATTCCCACCATCGGACCGGTGCTGCTGCGCGCGTTGCTGTTCCAGGACATGTACCTGGCCGGCAGCTTCATCGTCATCCTC
>JAKZWC010000346.1:0-7764 GCA_047515735.1 Spirochaetales bacterium
GCCCATACCCCGGAGGCGTTCCGTGTCGCGCTTTCCTATTTGGCCGGCCGCGCCCGGCGCGCCGGGGGACGGCTGATTGCCGTGTTCGGCTCCGCCGGGGAACGCGACGCCGACAAACGTCCGCAGCAGGGTCGCATCGCCTGCCGATACGCCGACCTGGTAGTGCTGACCGATGAAGATTGCAGGGGTGAGGATCCGTTCGCGATCGTGCATCAGATAGCGGCCGGCTGTCGCGGTCGCACCGTCGGCGTCGACCTGGTGCTGCAGGTGGAGCGCGAAGCGGCCATCGCCTACGCCGTTGCCGCCGCGCGGCCGCGGGACGTGGTGGTACTGCTGGGCAAGGGACACGAGGCCAGCATCATCGGCTGCGGCGGCCCGCGGCCGTGGGATGAGCGAGCCGCCGCGGTAGCGGCGTTGCAGGCCGCCGGCTACAGCTGAGCCCGCCACATGCCGCGCGGACGTATGCGACGTTATTGTGCGCTGTTGTGCCTGGCGGGACTGCTCGGGAGTGTTCCGCTGCCGGCCCAGCAGCGCCCTGCGGCGGAGCGCTCCGGAGCTGCCGACGCGATTGCGGTGCAGGCGACCAGCACGCTGCCGGCGTTACCCGGCAGCCAGCTGGCCGCCAGCGTCGCCTGGCTGCTCGGAGAGTGGTACGGGCGCCACGTGACCGGCCAACCTGCAGGCCACTCCGCGGACCGCGCCTCGTGGCGGCTGCGACTCGACGTTGCCGCGGGTACGCAGGGCGTGCAGTTGCGCAGCGAGCTGACCGCACCGGACGGGACCAGGGCAGCGCGTAGCGCCTGGCTGCCGCCGGGCTCGCTCGGCGCCCTGACCGCGACCGCCACGGCCGACGGCTTCTGGCTGTGGGCACAAGCGCGGCGATTCCCCCATCTTGCCGCGCCAACGCCGGCACCGGCGCGCAGTGCGCTGCTGCCCCCGCAAGCCCTGAGCAGGCTCGGCCGGCAACCACCGACGGCGGCCGAGGTGCACCCGGTCGCCGCCCACTCCGGCGGAATCCTGATGCTGTCGTCCGCCGGTCCGCTGGCTCTGGGCAGCAGGTTCGAGATCACGCCGGACACCATGCTTTGGCTCACCTGGCGGGAGCACGCGCCGCCCGGACCGTGGCGTGGACTCTATCCTCTGGCCGACGGCCGCGTAGTGCTGCAGCCGCCGGAGGGGCCTTCGTTGCTGGTGGATCCATACCTCGCGGGAAGCAGCGTCTTCTCCGAGATGTCACCCTCCGCGGCGGGGCGTGGGCTCGCTACAGCGCCGGCAACCCTGCTCACCGTCACTCCCAGCGGTGCCGCGGTGTGGCATCGTCCGGGGCTCCTGGCGGTGCGGCAGCCGGCGGGCAACGGCAGCGGTGCGGCCTCCCTCGAGCTGCCTGTCGGCAGCATCGCTTCCCTGGCAGCCACCGGCGACCGGCATGGCGCGGTATGGGCGTTCGATCCCCGCGAGCGGCGCATTCGCGTGTTCGCCCCCGGTGGCGGCGATGGGACCGAGCTGCGCCAGCTCTACGCGGTTACTCCCATGTTGCCGTGGGAGGAACTCACCGGTGTCCAGACTATCGCCCTGACCGCCGACGGCCACCTGCTGGTCGGGGCCCGGCGCGGCATCTGGAAGCTCGATCAACGCGGGTTGCCGCTGTGGTCCCTGCGCGTGCTGGGCACACGGCCACGACAGCGGCTGCCGCAGGCGTTCACCGTAGTGCCCCTGGTGGACGAAGCCGCGTTTCTGCTGCTCGACCGTACCACCGGCGTGCTGCATCGCTTCGTCGAGCAGCCGCAGCCACGATCACCAACGGAGCAGTCACCACTCCTGTTGCGGCCGGACAGCTCACCTCCCGCACCGGGAGCGCTTCCCCGAGCTTTGTCAATGAACGCCCTGCGCGCCGCCGAGCAGGCTTGGCAGCGGCACTATCCCAACGCCGCCCACCGGCTCCTTGCCGCGGCCCGCCGCCACCTGAGCCGCTGGCGCGCGGCCGATCCGCTGGCGCGGGACGCCGACCGGCATGGCGCCGCCATCGAGACATTGGGCGGGTCGGTGGAGCAGGCACTCTACGGCGAACCTCTGTTCGGCCTGCAGGTTGTCCCGGACACGCACCACCCCGCGTTGCACTCCTATTACCAAGAGCATCCGTTCAGCCTCTCCCTGCACAACCTGAGCGGCACCGCGGTGCAGTCCGTGGTGGAACTTGGCGTGGCCGGGACGACGCGCTCCACCACGCTGCGCTCGCCAACCATCGCGGCGGGTGCAACGGCCACGTTGTCGGCGCCGCTCCATCCGCCCGGCGCGCACGGCGCTACCGACCTGCCGCGCGAGGTGTCCCTGTGGCTGCGCGCCGCCCCCGCCGAGGGGGCTCCGCCGGTACTGGCGCACACGCCGCTCTTGCTGGCGGCGCGGCGCTGCGGCCCGGAAGGCACGGCTCGGGCCGGTGCCGCCCACGCCGCCTTCCTGCGCTGGCACGCGGCTACCGCCGACGCCACGCTGGCCACGCTGGCGGCCATGCCGCTGGTGGCCCACGAAATGGTGAACGCGCTGGCCCGGCTCGCGGAGGTGAGCGCTGCCGAACCGCCATGCAGCCTGCAGCCGGTGGCCCACACGCTGGCTTCCGGGTCCGGGACCGGCACCGACTGGGCGTTGGCTCTGGGGGCGCTGCTTGCGCGGCGCGGGGTCCCGGCACTGCTCCTGCTCAGCGACGAGCACCCCACCATGGTACTGATGCAGCCGGCAGGGACGGCCGGCTCTCACCCCCCGGCTGGTGAGGCTCTGGACGAGGCTGCGCGTCGGCAGCTCGGCACCGCGCCGGCCAGTGCGGTGTTTCACCCGGGAGCGGAACCGCTCTGGGCGCTGTTGCCGTTACCGGGCGCGGCAGGTTCCGGCAGCGGGTCCGCGTGGCGCAACGCAGGGGCACAGCGGGCAGCCGCCGTCCTGCGACCGGGGGCCGGTGCCTGGAGACTGGTGCCTGTTCCCGACACCCGCGGGCCACGGGCCGGCAACCTGACGGTGGGGTGGCCGGTCGTGCTCCCGCTTGGCGCCGGAGTTCCAGCGCGGGCCAACGCCACAGACTGAGGGGCTGTACCGGCCGCTCATCACCCGGAAGACGACCGACGGCAGAAGGCCGGACAACCCTTTACGGGCGCAACGGCAACTTGAGACGAACTGCGTCCACGGAGTAGCCGGCGCGCTGCAACAGTTCGCGCGCGCCCATGGTCGCAGCATCCAGTTCGACGCGGAGAGCGGCGACATCGTGATCCAGCGCTACCTGTCCGAGCGCCGCCAGCAATCGTCCAGCGAGACCGATGCCCCGAAAGGAGGACAGCACCGCGAGCTGGACCAGTTCCCATTCGCCGGAGGGTGCTCCCGGTTCGCGGGCAGGCGCCGGCTCGCACTCGCGCGCCCAGGCCAGCCCCACCACCTCATCTTCCGGCGTCCGCGCCACCACTACATGCGACCCCGGCGCGTCCAGGGTGCGCAGCCGCTGCTTGACGCAGGTCGCCAGTTCGGACGCCGGCACCTGCCCCAATTCCAGCAGCGCCTCATGGTCCACGTAACTCGCACCGGCAAGCTGGTGCGGCAACGCCGTATCCACCACGAAGTCGGAGATGGTGAGGTCCTCGGTCTCCTCCGGCTCCGGGCCCAACCGCTCCAGGCCGGCCGCTTCCCGTTCCTGGTTGTACCACTCGGCAACCATTCGGCGCATCTCGCGCTCCTTGAAGCGGTACCAACTGCACTCCAGGTCGTGACTCTGCTTCAACGCATTCTTGAAGTTCCGGAATACGCCCCTGCCGGCGGACAGGGCGTCGCGCAACTGCTCACGGTAGTAGCGGTTCGGTACCGTGGTCACGAACCCCTCCATCAGGTGGAACCCGTCGGCGGGCTTCCAGCGTGGCGCCGGGACGTACTCCTCGCCAGGCGCGAGCCGCTCTTCGGTTACCACCTGGCCGGTGGAGCGGTGGACGAAGGAGCGCGAGCCCTGGTCTTCCATCGCGAAGATTATCTGGTCGTACATCTCCGGTGACAGCTCGAACCGCATCATTCTGATGATACGGGACCGACCGGGTCAGCGACAAGCTCCCTTCGGGTACCACGACCGCCCGCCTCCGCACGCCTCCGCTACTCGTGGTTGACAGGGCGTCGGGCGATGCTTACGGTCCGCGTCGAGGTAACGGGTGAGGGATATCGAGTTCGTAGAGGCGCGAGAGATACTCGACTCGCGTGGCAATCCGACGGTGGAAGTGGACGTGATTCTGGAGGACGGCTCTCTGGGGCGGGCCGGAGTCCCGTCCGGCGCGTCCACCGGAGAGCATGAGGCGATGGAGTTGCGCGACGGAGACGCCAAGCGCTTTCTCGGCAAGGGCGTGCTGCAGGCGGTAGAGCATGTCAACAATCAGATCGCCACCGAGATCGTAGGTCTGGATGCTCTCAACCAGGTGGACGTGGACCGCACCATGATCGCCCTGGACGGCACCGAGAACAAGTCTACGCTCGGAGCCAACGCCATCCTCGGCGTGTCCCTGGCTACCGCTCGCGCGGCGGCGGCGGCGCTGAAATTGCCCCTCTACAAGTACCTGGGCAGCTACCATGCCTCGCTGCTGCCGGTGCCGATGGCCAACATCATCAACGGTGGCGCCCACGCCGACAACTCGGTCGACTTCCAGGAGTTCATGATCATGCCGGTGGGGGCCAGCTCGATCCGCGAAGCGGTGCGCATGATGGCCGAAGTGTTCCACACCCTGAAGCAGGTGCTCGGGACCCAGGGGCACGCCACCGGTGTCGGGGACGAGGGCGGCTTTGCTCCGAACCTGAGCTCCAACGAGGAGGCCATCGAAGTGATCCTGCAGAGCATCGCCGAGGCGGGCTACACGCCGCGCAGCGACTTCATGATCGCCCTCGACCCCGCCAGCTCGGAGTTCTACGACGCCGCAACCGAACGCTACGTATTCAAGAAGTCCGACGGGCGCGAGCTGAGCGCGCAGCAGATGGTGGCCTTCTGGAGCGACTGGGTCGACCGTTACCCGATCGTCTCCATCGAGGATGGCATGGCCGAGGATGACTGGGACGGCTGGCAGGCCCTCACCGCCGCCATCGGGCGGCGGGTGCAACTCGTTGGCGACGACCTGTTCGTCACCAACACCAGGCGACTCCGCCGCGGTATCGACCAGGGCGTCGGCAACTCCATCCTCGTCAAGGTCAACCAGATCGGTACCCTGACGGAGACCTTCGAGGCGGTGGAGATGGCGAAGCGGGCCGGCTACACGGCCGTGGTGTCACACCGCAGCGGTGAGACCGAGGATCCTTTCATCGCCGACCTGGTGGTGGCTCTGGAGACCGGCCAGATCAAGACCGGCTCGCTGTCGCGATCCGACCGCCTGGCAAAGTACAACCAGTTGATGCGCATCGAGGACCAGCTCGACCGTGCGGCCAGCTTCGCCGGCCGCGATGCCTTCTACTCAATCTCCTCGTTAGCGAGTTGAGTGAGCAGGTCGGTCTCGGTCGTCAGTATGCGACGCTGAAGCGGCGGAACTCGCCGCGGTAGGCGGCCGGGTGGTGCTGGACCGCCGCGACCCGTGCCCCGGGCGGGCCGCGGCGCACCCAGTCGAGCAGCTTGCCGAGCCGATCCGGGCGACCCTCCGCCACCACCAGCACGGTGCCGTCCGCTTCGTTGCGTACGTAACCGGTCAACTCCAGAGCTCGCGCCCGACGCTCGGTGGCGTAGCGAAACCCGACGCCCTGTACCCGCCCGTGCACCCGTACCTCCAGTCGTCCCCGCGGAGCGGTGTCAACAGTCGAACCCATCCGCCATCCCGTCCGCAAGCCGCAGGTCCTGCAGCGCCTGCAGAACCAGGTGGTCCGGAAAGCCGCGCCGGGCAAGTTGGCGGGCAAGGCGTACGCCACCGCGGTCGCCGGAGGGAAGCCGCTGCGCAAGGCGTCCGGCGAGCTCGCGACAGATCTCGACCTCCCGTTCCGGCGGGTACTCCGCGGCAACCGCGGCCTGCGTGTCCTGCTGCGAAACGCCGCGGCTCAACAGACCGGCCAGTACCCTGGCGCGGCCGTCGCCGCCACGTTCCACGCGCCCACGCACCCAGAGACGCGCGAAGCCGATGTCGTCGAGATATCCCAGTTCTTCCAGCCGCTGGAGAGCCTGCGTTACCGGTGCCGTGCCGAAGCCGGCTCGCCGCAGCTTGAGGGCCAATGCGTGCCTGGTGTGCATGCTCCGCGCCAGCAGCGCGAGTCCGCGCCGCCCCGCCAGCAGCACCTCCGAGCGCCGTTGCATGGCCATCAGGGCGGTACGATCGGCGACGTCGCCGGAACGCAGCCCCGCGGCCGTGCGCAGATCCGCGGCGACGTAGTAGACCTTACGCGAACCGCCGTTGCTGGTGTGTACCGCCACGGTGTCGGCAGGACGCGCCCACTGCACCTCCGCCCCGACTCGCGCCGGATCGATTCGTGTGATCTTGCAAGGGGGGTCGATTGGCGCGCCGTCGGCTAACGCCACACAACCTTCGCCTGGAGCTGCCGCTTCCGGTCGGGTGAATGCGACCGGCCGCTAGCGTTTGGAGAACTGAAAGCGCCGTCGAGCCTTGGGCTGGCCGTACTTTTTGCGCTCCACCATACGCCGGTCACGGGTCAGCATGCCGTTGGCGCGCAAGGCACGGCGATTGGTCTCGTCGTGACTCACCAGGGCGCGGGCCAGACCGTGGCGGCAGGCACCGGCCTGGCCATGGGGACCGCCGCCGCCGACCCGTATCAGAACGTCGTAGGTGGCCAGATTGTCGGTTACGTCGAGCGGCTCGATCACCTCGCGTTCCAGGTCCTCGGCGCTAAAGTAGTCGCGAAGCTGGCGTCCGTTCACCTGAATCTTGCCGCTGCCGGTGCGCAGATACACGCGGGCGACCGCGGTTTTGCGGCGCCCGGTGCCGCCTGCCACGTTGACTGCTGCCGTCATAGGCTGAGCTCCTCCGGTTGCTGCGCGACATGCGGATGTGACGCGCCGGAATAGATCTTGACGTTCCCGAACAGCTTGCGTCCCAGGCGCCCCTTGGGCAGCATCCCGCGCACCGCCTCCTCCATCGGGAAACTCGGTTTGCGCGCCACTACGTGTTCGTAGCTTTCGGTCTTGAGTCCTCCGGGATAGCCGGAGTGACGATAGTACTGCTTCTGCTCGACTTTCCTGCCGGTGAGCACCGCGTGCTTGGCATTGATCACGATCACGTAATCGCCCACCTCCTGGTGCGGGGTGTAGTAGGGACGATGCTTGCCGCGCAGCACCGTGGCCACACGCGCCGCCACCCGGCCCAGGGGTCGCCCCCCGGCATCGATGACGTACCACTTGCGAGTCAGGTCGCGAGGATTGATGAAATGAGTTTGCGATTGATCCATGTAGAGAGTCTCTGAACCGGCCAAAGTTATTGCAGGCGGCGACCCGCTGTCAACCGGAGTCCGCTGCCGGCGGTGGATCGCCCCCATCCCGGTCCGCGGCCTGCTCGGCCTCGCGCCGCTCCTCCTCTTCCTCGCGCTTCGCCTCGATCTTGTCCTTGATGTCCGCAATGCCGACAAAGAACGATATCAGGCCGATGAACACCGCCAGGATCGGAATGCCACCCTTCAAGAACTCCAGCGCCTCATCCCACCACCCCGGCGACCACGGGACCGCCAACAGGGAGTAGATGGCAAACAGGACGAGAACCAGCCCGATCAACAACGCTACCACGATTGTTCCTCCGGAAACAGCCCGATTCGGGCCGCGGGACAGCCCGGACC
>JAKZWC010000347.1:0-2786 GCA_047515735.1 Spirochaetales bacterium
GGCGACTGGGCCGGCTGCGGAGTTCTGATCGTGGCGCACGACACCAAGGCGGCCCGCGATTCAGCACGCCGTGGCGACCCCCCGGACGCTGGCGTGGTGGCCGGTTCGGCAGCGTGGTACGACGGCGCCCGCGGGGTGCTGTCCATGACGGAGCTGGCCGAGGATGAGCGGCTGATCGAGTGCGTCAAGGCGAACTACGGCCGCACCGGCTGGGGTGCCCGACTGAGCGCACGCCACAGCCCCGCCGGCCGCCTGCTGGAGTTCGAGCTGGCCGACCGCATGGAGCGCCCCGCGATCGAGGCCGCACGGCAAGAGATCCGGGAGCGGGGGCGCAACGGCAACGGCGCCCGCAAGGTAGACCCGACCAAGGCGAGCGGCGCCGGCAAGGCACCGGAGCCGATCCTGTGAGCGACGTTGCCACCCTGCGCGCCCGCCTAATTGCGGAGCTTGAGGCCGCCACGTCGGCTGCCGTCAAGGCCGCCGACGTGGAGAGCGCACGCCCGATAGGAGAGGCCGGCGCGCCCGATGCTGCCGGAGTACTGGCGGCCGTGGCGCGCGTGGCGCACTACAACCGCGTGGCTGCGCTTGAGGGCAAGGCCGCAACGGTGGCGAAGCTGACGCGCCCGGCTGATTGGCCGGCGCCCACCACCGAGGCCCTGGCCGCGTGGCTGCTGGCACAACCGGAGTCGCTACCGCTGGCCGCCGCCGTCGCGGAGGCCGCGTGGCTGACCCCTGCCGATGCGTACACCGACCGCGAGCGATGGGCGCACCGCGCCGCCGAACGGTGGTTGCGCGACTTCTGCGAGTCGCCCCTCGCGCCGCTGGCGTTCGCGGTGCTGTTCTTGGCCGACCTGGTGATTGCCTACCTGGCCGCCGGGCGCCCGCGCGCGCCGCTGCTTGCCCTGGTCGATGCCTGGCAGCGGCGCGCCCCGGTGCCGGTACGCGAGGCGAAGGCGGTAGCCCTACGACAGCACGGCGCCCTATTCGTGCGTGCGCCCGGTATCGCTTCGGCTGCGCTGCTGTCGCCCGTCGCTGAGGCCGTGGTGGCTGACGGCGAACCGTTCGCATCCCGAGCGCCGGCCGGTGCCCGACTGTTCAGACGGCGAGCACTGCCGGCGCCCGCTGTAGAGCAGCGCCTGCTACTCGCCCCGGCGCCGCGGACGCTTGACGGTGCGGCCGTTGACCCGGTGCTGGCCGTGGTGTCGCGGGGCGACTGGGCGACTGATCCGCGATCGCCCCTACGCTCTGACGTGGCCGACCTGGTGAAGCTGGGATGCGCCCTGGCGCGGTCGGTGCGCTTGCCCGTTGACGACGTGGCCCGGCTGCTGACCCGGCGCGATGGCCGCGTGAAGCCGGAGGCGCGCAACCGAGCCGAACGCGCGGTACAGGCGGGATCCATGATCGTATTCCACGGCAATCAAGCCTTTCAGATGCTGCGCGCGATGACCGAACGCGGCGAGGTGCTGCTGTATCCTCCGGACTGGTTCGGAGGCGGCCGTGGCGTAGGCGCTTGGCGACTGAGCGGCGCCCTGTGGCGCACCCGGTGGGCCGGCGCGAAGCAAGGCGGACAGCGGCGCATGGCCGAGGGTATCGAGGCGGCGCTTGCATGGTCGCCACCTGCCGCGGGCGGGGGTTCACGACTGCCGGAGCTGCTACGCCCGGAGCGCCCCGGCGGCCCCGGCCCTGACGTGACGATCGACTGGCGCCGCGTGATCTACCTATCCGGCGAGCCCGGCCCTGCTGATGACGACTTGGACGCGAGGCGGCGCTACCAGCGCCGCGTGACCGACTTCAAGGAGGCCGGCTATCGCGCACGCGGCCGGGCGCCGGCGCCGGCCGCCGACACCTGGGAGATCGTAGACGTGAAGCGCGGCGCGCTGATCGTCCGAGCGTCCGCGCGGTACTGCGCGGCCGAGGCCGCGGCGCAGCTTGCCGGTAGCTTCGAGGCGGTGCCCCTGGATCTGCTGTTGCACCCTGGCCGGCCCCGGCGCTGAGGGCGCCGGTTGCGTCGCATACCCCGCCGGTTGCGTCGCATGGGGCGCCGGTTGCGTCGCATATCGACAGGACAAATCCTTTGATGGCAACACTTGAGCCTACCCCTACAGGAGTCTACAGGACTCTAGGGCGGCGCTGGCGCTTCGGCTTGACGCCGAGCGCCGCACCCCCCACGGCGGAAAGGAGCGTACAGACCCACGATCGTCACCGTCGGCCCCCTGCAGGAAGCGGCCCGGCGCCCGCCCATGTCGAAAAATGTTGAAGTCAAGCGGCCCCGAGGATCGCCAGCACGGCGGCGCTGACCGACCGCGACCTGCTGCTGCTGTGTCACCCGGAGGTCGGCGCCACGGATCGGCAACGGATCGACCAAGCCGTGCGCGGCGGCCGGGAGCTGGAGGCCGTGCGACTGCTGCCGAGCGCGGCGCACGCCGAAGCGCACGCGGCCCGATGGGCGGCCCGCAAGCACAACCGGGCCGGCGCATGAGCCCGTGCGCCAGCCTGCCGAGGCTACCGACGACCGCTACGGCACTGGCCGGCGGGGGGGGGCGGTCGAAAGTAAATCGTCCAATAAAGCGGAGACCGCTCAGCAACCTTTCGTCCACGCGCTTTAGGATGGATGGATGAGGAGGCCTAAATCGGCCTGCCGGCGCACGTCCTGGCGCTATCGGGGCCTGTGCGCGCTTGCGGCGCTCGTCGGAATATCGTAGGAGATGACCCCATGACTGCCCCACACCGGGAGAAGCTCCCCAACACCCCCAGACGAACGCCGCGCGCGCTGGTGGCGCTGGTCG
>JAKZWC010000348.1:0-3107 GCA_047515735.1 Spirochaetales bacterium
GGCATGTCGATGCCGAACCGGCAGCCGCGCGGTATGCCGTCATCGCCGATGATCCCGATCGGCGGCGTATACAGGGCATGACAGGCGTCGCTCAAACCGATCTCTTCCAACAATGCCCGCTCGCGGTGGATGTTGGTGCCACGGACGATGGAATCCTCCACCACCAGTACCGAGCGGCCGCGTACGCCGCTGACTGCCCCGGGAATCAGGTAGATATTCTGTGAGATCGACTGCGAGCGCTCGTCCTCGGTCGGCCCCTGAAACGACCGCTCGCCGCGCAGCTTGTAGAACAGCGGCCGGAACGGCTTGCCGGACACCCCCGCCAGGCCGCGCGCCGCGTCCTCGGGAGCGCGCGGGAAGTAGCTGACGAAGTCGACCCGCTCCAACTCCAGCTCCTCGGCCAGCATCTCGCCCAGCGCGCGGCGCAGCTTCTTCACGTAGAGCCCTTCGACAATGGAGTCGCGGTCGGCGAAGTAGTTCCATTCGAAGAAACAGTGCGCCAGCGCCGGCGGCGCCACCTGGCGCTTGTGGTAGCCACCGTCCGGGTCTAAGTAGTAGATCGCGCCGGGGTCGAGGTCCTCCAGGAAGTCGCCGCCGTTCTTGCGCAGCGCGATGTCCTCGGAGGCCACTACGTGCTTGCCGTCCTTGATGCCGAGCACGCCCGGGCGGATGCCGGTGCGATCGCGCAGCACCATTACCTCGCCACGCCGGCGGTCGGCGAGAGCCATGGTGTAGGCGCCGGGCACGCGCCGCATCAACTCGACCTCGCCCTGCTCCCAGTACAATTGCAAGAGTCGTTCCGTGTCGCAGCTGCCGCCGCTCCCGTTACCGGTTTCGTTCCCGATCCCCTCCAGGAAGCGGTCCTCGACGTGGCCGTTGTGCACCGCTACCGCGTCGCAACCGGTGGAGATGACGTGGCTGCCATTGTCGGTCGTCTGGCCGCCGATCACGTGGGGGTGGGCATCCGCCATCAGGCGACGCTTGCTGCCCTTGGTGGCGTAGCGAACGTGGGCCAGGAAGGTGTGGTAGCCGGAGCCGGGCATGATCTTGTGGAGATCGACCAAGTCCACCGTCTCTACCGTGCCGATCCACTTCACCGCGTCGATGCGTCCGGATCCGATGCCGGCAATGCCCACCGCGTCGCGGCCGCGGTGTTGCAGCGTCTTGATGAACGAGTAGGCGTCGTGCAGCGTGTGGGTCACGCAGAGACCGCAATTGTGATTGATGTGCTCGCCCATCGCCCCTTCCGCCCGGCGCGCGACACGTCATGACCGCCGCTGAGACAGAGCAGCCTACGAGTTATGCGGAGTTTGCGAAAGTACGCGCACCCGCTCCGCTCAGCGCCCGCTTGCGCCGCGGTTTCTTGACCCGCGGCGAGTGCCGGGCTACGTTCTGGACACGTGCTCTTCCTCCTCGGCGAGGTCCTGCAACCCTTATACGGCCCGTTTCGCCTGCTCACCTCCCACATCTTCCTGGCCGGTGCCGCCATCGTGCTGTCCGGCCTGTTGACCTGGGTGCTGCTCCCTGCGCTGGCGGCCCGCCTGCCGCGCGACCGCGGCCGCGCCTACGCCGTCGACACCGCGGCCGCCGTGGGCAAGCCGACCAGCGCCGGCCTGGTGTTCGTGCTGGTCTACATCGGCGTTGCGTTGATCGTGGTGCCCTGGCACCTGGGCCATCTCGGCGCCCTCGGAGTGGTGCTCCTGGCCATGGTGGGAGGCTTTCTCGACGACCGCACCGGGCTGTCCGAGTACTGGCTGGCGGCCATCGACTTCGGTCTGGCGTTGTTGAGCGCGCTGGCGATGTGCGGGGTGGGCACCGAGATCTGGCTGCCGTTCGTCACGGAACCGCTGCTGCTCCCGCGTTGGGTGTGCGTGTCGGGGGCGACCGCGCTGATCTGGATGGCGATCAACGCCACCAACTGCACCGACGGCGTGGACGGGCTCTCCGGCAGCCTGGCGGTGGTGGCCCTCACCAGCCTCGGCGGCCTGCTCTACTTCGTGCTGGGCCACGACGAGATCTCCGCCTACCTGCTGCTGCCCCACTACCCCGACGGCGCCACCTGGGCGATCAGCGCCTTCGCCATGATCGGCTGCCTGACCGGCTACCTGTGGTACAACGCGCACCCGAGCGAGATGCTGATGGGAGACGCCGGCTCGCGCGCCGTCGGACTCCTGCTCGGCATCCTGGTGATCAAGAGCGGCAACCCGTTCATGCTGCTGATCGTGTCCGGGGTGCTGCTGGTGAACGGCGGGACCGGGCTGCTGAAGGTAGCCCTGCTGCGTTTCTTCAACATCAGCATCCTGCACAACGTCCGCTTTCCGTTGCACGACCACCTGCGCCACCGCGCCGGCTGGTCCAACACCCAGGTACTGGTGCGCTTCATCCTGCTGCAGGTGATGATCACCATGGTGTTCATCGTCGCCCTGATCAAGATCCGCTGAGGGAACGCCTGCGCAGGGGCGCCGGAGTACGCGGTCAGCTCTTCTGGTCCGGCGGCGCATCCAAAGGCTTGCCGCAGTGGGGGCACACGGCTCCGTCGCCCGCGTGCTGCGGTGCCGCCCCTGCCGCCTTGCGGTCCGCGGCGGGGCCGGTGCCGCCTTCTCCCCCTCCCTTGGTCCGCGCCAGCGCCTCGACGAAACCGGAGCTGATGATGGCGGTGGGAAGCGCCACCAGGCCGATACCCAGGATAGCGATGATGCCGCTCAGGAGCCGGCCCCAGTCGGTCACCGGGAACACGTCGCCGTAGCCGATGGTGGTGAGCGTCGCCACCGCCCACCACATGGAGGACAGGATGTTGGGGAACGCCTCCGGCTGCACCTGCGACTCCAGGTAGTACATCAGGGTGGAAGCCACCATCAGCAGCAGCACGGTGAGGAACACGGCCACCAGCAACTCGTGGCGGCGTTCGCGCACCACCGCCCCCATGGTCATCACCGAACGGGTGTAGCGGGTCAGCTTGAGCAGCCGCAGGAAGCGCACCAGACGCAGGACCCGCACCACCCGCAGATCCACCGGGATCAGGAACGGCAGATAGAACGGGAGGATCGCCAGCAGGTCGATGAGGCCGATGGGGGACACGAGGAACCGGCCCACCGCCCCCACGCGGG
>JAKZWC010000349.1:0-2720 GCA_047515735.1 Spirochaetales bacterium
CAGCGGCAGCACTCCGAGAAACTTGCCGCCGTCTGCGGCACCTGGAGAAAACCCGAAAAAGCTCCAGGTCAGGACTCCCACGACCAGAGTAGCGACTCCCATGTACACGAACATGGTCAGGAACAGACGCGTCTCGCCGGCCGAGCGAAAGCGCCGCCGCAGCCAGCTCGCCAGCAGGATCTGCAGCACGCCATAGCCGAAGTCACCCAGGGCAATAGCATAGAACACGGTCATGGCCACGGCTACGAACGGAGTCGGATCGATGCCGAAGTAGTTCGGCAGCCCGTACATGTTGATCAGGGTCTGGAACGGCTCCACCAACCTGCGGTTGGTGAGCTTCACCGGCGGCCGGTCGTCCGCCGCGGGCGCCGACAGCCGGTAGCGAACCTGGGGATGGCCTGCCAGCAACGCCTCCAGGGCACCGCGCCGGGGCGTTTCCACCCAGCCGACGATCACCGCGGCATGGCGCGAGTAGAAGATGCGCCCGCGGGCATCCAGACTGTGGCGGCGGCCTTCGTATTCGTCGGCCACCGCCTGCAGCGCCCGGCGCCGGTGCAGGGACTGGTCGGCGAAGGCGGCGGCCAACTCCGCGCGACGGCTCTCCAGCTCGTCGCTGCGCGTGCGGGCGCTCTCCACGGCGGCGGCAGCGGAGGTGTCCAGCCTGGGCAGTTCCACCTCTTCCGCCCGCACCTGGCGCAGCGCGGCGCCGACCGCGTCGAGGTCCTCCGGCAGCGAGACGACCACGGCATACGCCACCTTGGCGGCAGCGCCGACCGGTGCCAGCCGCAGATGACCGCCACGCGCGGTCAACAGCTTCTCGAGCTGTTCGACGGCGGCCAGCGGAATCCGTACCGGGGTAAGCGCGGCATAGCTGCCGCGACCGACGGCGGCCAACTCCACTCCCAGCTCGGCCCACGGAGCGAGGGTGGCGATGCGCTCGCGGAGCCGCTCCAGCTCGGCCACCAGCGCCTCGTAGTCGGCCAGGCGCGGCTCCAGCTCCGCGCGATAGGCGAGCACGTCGACCGAGTTCACGAGAGCGGCGAACTCCGCCTCGTCAACCGCCGGCGGAGACCCGAAGAAGTCCTCCAACAAGCCCGTCTTGTGAGGTGCGAAGCGCTGAAACAGGTCGAGGATCCACCGCGCCGCCGCCAGGTGGCCGTCCACGGCCGCCGTGTCGGGCGCGTCGCGCTGCTCCCACTGTGCCAACTCCTCGGGAAGGCCATCGTGCACGTCGTCCACATGCAGCAACGCCGCCCGCTCCAGCGAGCGCAGCAGATCGGTCACCGCGTCCCGCGGCGCCACCAGTTCGGCCTTGCTGAGCGCTGCTATCGCCATCGGTACCGCCACTGCCTGACACGGCACGAGGGTGCCGGCGTAACCGCGTGGAAGACAGTCTGAATTGCGGGCATCTTCGGGGTCTGGTCAGCCTATCTCTGGTTCAGCTTTTCGAGCAGGGCGGCCACTGCCGCGTCACGGTGGGTGCCGGCACCGCGCTCAAGTCGCTCCAGCTCGCGGGCGCCTGCTTCGTGCACGCGTTCCTTCTCAGCGGTCAACTCGTGGTGCAACTCGTCACGATACCGTTGCAGCTCTTCGTCGACGGCGGCGAGGCGTTCTGTGCGCTGAGTGTCGAGATCGGCGCGGCAGCGCGTCACCAGGTCGGCGGCACGCTGGCGGTCCTGCGCCTCGATCTGCTCCGCCTCCGCCTCGGCGTTCTTCACGTCCTTGAGGACATCCATAGAGCGGTGTGCTCCCCCTGCTAAGGTGCCGTCCAGCGGCACGTTCAAGTTACGGCCCGGCGAAGCCCCTCGCCCGCCGGGTCTGGCCGGGGGCGCGAATCCCGCCGCCACGCCGTTGTGCGAGCGCGCGCAACATACCTCTTCCCGAGGAGCCCTGAGACGCGCTGGCGAGGATTCTCGTGGGGATGACGATATTTTCGCAACCCGCGCGGAGCCTGTCAACACTTCTTTTCGGTCGGCGCCACAGTGGGCCCGGCCTGTGCTTCGTTCCAGGTATCTCCGGGCGGCTTCGGGCGGGCCCATCGCGGCGCCCATCACCAGCGCACGCTGAGGACCTGCCGCTCCCGCTGCGCCGCATAGCGCGCCAGCGGTATCGTCACCGTTACCTGGCGCCCGTCTGCGCTCACCACGCCGTCACTGCTGTCCCGGATCGGGCGCGGAGCTTCCACCACGAAACTGACGACATGGTCGCCGAACAACATGTCGAGCAACTCGCGGGCGCCGGCGTCCAGCGCAGGATCATCCGCTGCGATCCCGAGCACCAACGCGAACGTGGCCGGATCGCTGCCCTCCAGACGCGGCTGCAGGTCGGCGAAGCTGGGCAGCTCGGCAAGCTGCCGCACCCGGTCGAAATGCAACGTCGCCCTGACCACCACTGCATCCTCGCCGTCTTCGCGCTGGTAATCGGTAAGCTCCAGCCCCTCCACCGCCCCGGTGGCAGCGCGGAAGTCGCGCTCGGATATGGGTAGCGGCAGCGCTCCCGGCGCCGCCGCGTTGCCGAGTTCCGCCATCGCCGGATCGAGGCGAAAGACCAGACGCAGCTCGCCTGAGCCATCTTCATCGAACACGAACCGAGACTCGATGCTGACACAGGCACCCAGCGCGACCACGAGCGCCAGGACCGCGAGCAGCGTGCCGCCGCGCCAAGCTGTGCAGCGGCGGCGCCGTTCCGGCCGCTGCACAGCCTGGCGCGAGGTCAGGCAG
>JAKZWC010000350.1:0-14048 GCA_047515735.1 Spirochaetales bacterium
CCACCATACCATCCCCGTGCCCCGAAGCAGGTCACGGGCTTGCTGCCGGATCCGGTGACGCCGTCCCCGCGCCATCCCGACGGCGTGCCATCGGAGGTGCTGTTCCAGCGTCTGGCGCGCTGCGCGGCACGTCATGGGATGGCGGTGGTGGCGGCCCTGGCGTTGGTGACGTGCCTGTTCGCCTTGCTCCTGCTGGGACTCCCGGTCGATGCCAACATTGCGGAGTTGCTGCCGCGCGACTCGCAGACACGCCGTCTGATCGACAAGTACGCCGATCCCGACACCGCCAGCGAGCTGCTCCTGGTGGGAGTCAGCCATCCCGATCTGCTGGCTCCCGCACAGCTCGCGCAGGTGGCAGCGATCGACCGCCGCCTGCGCGAGCAGCCGGAAGTACTGGCCAGCCTGACGCCGTTCAACCTGCGCGTCTTCCAGCACCATCGGGGACGGCTGGTGCTGGCTCCGCTGGCCGCAGGCGGCACGGCGCCCGGCAGTGCCGAGGAGCTGACGCGCTGGCGGGCGCGCCTGGAGGCCGCGCCACCGGACGTGGCGGCGCTGTTCAATCCCGAGGTGCCGGCGCTGAGCCTGATCTACTCGGTGGCGGTGCAGGGAACCTACGAAGCGTTCCTCCACCGCGTACGCGCCATCCTGGCGGCCCACGGCGGCGATCTGTCCACCTCCGTAGGCGGGTGGCTGCCGTTGTACGAGGCTGCCCGAAGCGCAATCGCCGGCGAGCTGCCGCTGCTTGCGGGTCTGGCCGCGCTGATCACCATGCTGGTCTATCTGCTGAGCTTTGCCGCGCTGCGGGCCGTGGTGCTGCCACTGCTGACCATTTGCATGGCGCTGCTGTGGACGTTCGGGCTCATGGGGCTCATCGGGGTGCCGGTGAGCATGGCCAGTCTGATGCTGCCGCCACTCATCTTCGCCCTTGGCAGTTCCTACAGCATCCACCTCCTGCACCGCTACTTCAGTACCGAGCCACCGGCCACCGAGTCGCCTGGCAACCGGGAACGGACCGCAGCGAGGACCCTGCGCGAGCGTCTCGGACCGGCCTCACCGGTGCGGATCGAGGCGGTTGCGAAGGTGATCGGCAGCGCGAGTCAGACCATCGTGCTGGCGTCCCTCACCACCGCCGCGGGCTTCGCCAGCCTGCTGTTCAGCGGCATGGCGCGGCTACGCGAATTCGGCCTGTTCGCCGCCGCGGGCATTCTGATCTGCGCGGCGGTCACGCTGTTGCTCTACCCGGCGGTGCTGGCGCGCCTGCCGCTGCCGAAGCGCCGCCAGCGGGAGCGGCTGGCGAGCGGCTGGCTGGCATTGTTCGTAACTCGCCTGACCGCGCTGGTGCCGCGGCGCCGGTGGTGGGTCTACGTGTTTCTGGTGCTGCTGGCAGCGGCGTTCGCCGCTACGGCATCCGGTGTGCGCTACCAGACCGACATCGCCGCGTTCTTTCGCGGCACGGTGGCGGCGGTGGAGGACAATCGCACGTTGATGCGCCGCTTCGGGAGCTACGTGGACCTGAACCTGACGGTCGCCGCAGCAACGGGGATTCCGGATGACGCGCTGCTGCGGCAGCTCGCTCGATTCGAGGAGGCGGCACGGGCCCATCCCAACGTGAGCCACGTCACGACCATCGTCGCCTACCTGCGTTCCCTCAACCACGCGCTCAGCGGGAGCCTAAGCTATCCGAACAACCCTACGGTGGTGCATCTGTTTCAGCGTCTGCTGCGACTCGGCGCGGCTAGCGGCAGCGACCTGGGAGGGCTGGTCGACGTTCCCCGCGGTCGCATCACCACACGCGTCTGGATTCGGGACGGGGCCACCAGGTGGCTGCTGTCCGAGCGGGAGATGCGCGAACTGGTGGAGTTCCTGCGCCGGAGCGCCGAGGAGGTATTCGCGGCGGAGCTGGAGCCGGAGCTGTGGGGCTGGAGTCTGGTTACCTTGCGGGTGGCGGAAATACTGACGCGAGAGCAGTTCGTATCCACCGTGACCTCGGCACTGCTGGTGCTGTTCATCACCACCGTCGCCTTCCGGTCGCTGCGCTTTGGACTGCTCACCCTGTTGCCCCTGGGTACTGCCATCCTGCTCACCTTCATCCTGATGGCGTGGCTCGGGATACCGCTGGACGTGCTCACCGTGAGCTTTGCCGGCGTCGCCATCGGCGTGGGCGTCGATGACTCGATCCACTTCCTGCTGCACTACCGCCGCGCCCGGCGCCGGCATCCGCACGCCGCCGTGGCGGTCGCGATGCAGCACGCCGGACGCGCGATCCTGATCACCACGGCCGCCATCGTCGCAGGGTTGCTGGCATTGGGGTTTTCGCGCTTCCTTCCGGTAGTGTATCTCGGGGTGCTGATTGCGATGACCCTGATCGGAGCGACTTTCGGGACCCTGATCCTGATACCTGCGTTGCTGGGTGCGGGGCAGGAACCGGCGGCCACGCGGCCGGAACCGCCGCGGACCTCGCAACGGGGGCGGTGGTGAAGCTCAGTGTCGTCATCCCGGCGCACAACGAAGAGCGAGTGATCGGGCGCACCCTCGCCGCCGTCCGGTTGCAGGGGGCGGCGGTGCATGAGGTGATCGTGGTTTGCAACGGCTGTCGTGACCGCACCGCGGCGCGGGCTCGCCAGGCCGGCGCCAAGGTGGTGGTCACGGAGCAGTGCGGCGTCAGCCTGGCACGCAATCTCGGCGCGCGCCATGCGTCCGGCGACAGCCTGTTGTTCGTGGATGCCGACGTGCTGTTGCCGCCGGGGCTGGCGCAGTCGATCGCCGCCCTGGCACGTCGGTTGCGCCGCGTGGTCGGTACCGTGCGGGTAGTGCCCGACAGCCGCCGCTACCTGCTCCACTACGCCGTGGCGGCGGTGCTGATCCGGGCCCTCCGGCTCTCCTCGAACGGCCTCATCTTCTGCTCCGCGGGGCTGTTCCATAGCGTCGGCGGGTTCCCGGAGGGCGTCCAGGTCGGTGAGGACAACCTGTTCATGCGCCGAGCCCGCCGCCTGCCCGGCGTGCGTTACCGGTACGTCTCCCGTCCGCCGGCCGTTTCCGACACGCGCCGCCTGCGGCGCTGGGGCAGTCTCCGGCTGCTGTTCATCTGGTTGCGCTCCGCGTGGGCGCGCGACAAGAGGGCGGTGAGCTATGCGGCAGTGCGCTGACGGTCGCTGAAGACGACCCCGAACCCCGGGGCGTCGGCCACGACGGCCGTGCCGTTACGGATCTCCGGCGCCCCCTCTACCCAGGTGAGCCAGGGACGCGGTGATTCCGCCAGTGGATCGGGATCGAGGGCGCTGATCGCATGCAGGCCCCACACCTCGGCGCCGCGATGGGGACGTACCGGAATGCCGCGCGCGGCGGCCATCCGGTAGACCTGGCGCAGCACGGTCATACCCCCGCACCAACAGATGTCGGGCTGCAGCACGTGGTGGGCGCCCATCTCCAGCAGCATCCGAAAGCCCTCCGCGGTGAATTCGTGCTCGCCGCCGGCGATCGACAACGGTGACCGGCGCGCGAGGTCCCGGTAGCCCTCGAGATCGTCGGCCGGCAGCGGCTCTTCCAGCCAGCCGAGCTGCGCCGGCGCCAGAGCCAAGCTCGCGGCCAGCGCCGCCTCCCGGTCCCACGCCATGCCGGCGTCCAGCATCAGCGCCGGCGCGGCGCCAAGCTCCGCCCGCAACGCGAGCATCAGGTCGACGGCGGCGCGCCACTCGCCGGGCGCAGCCGCCACCGTGCCCAGGCCCAGCTTGACCGCCGCATAGCCCCGCTGCGACGCCGCGGCGACGGCCGCGGCCGCTCGCGAGGCCCTGCTCCGGGGAGCGCCCCCGGAGTCGCTGGCGGCGGCGGGAAGCTGCCCCAGGGTCAGGTAGCACGGCACCTCGGTATCCGTGGCAGCGCCCAGCAGCGCGGCCACGGGGGCCGCGGCGGCCTTGCCGCGCAGGTCCCACAGCGCCAGGTCGACGCCGCTGAGCGCCATGATCGTCAGGCCCTTGCGACCGAACGGCAGGGTGGCCGCGTACATCTCCCGCCACAGTCGTTCCACCGGCGCCGGATCGCGATCCAGCAGCAGGTCGCGCAGCACGCTGCGCACCACGTGCACGCCGGCGGCACCACCGCCGCCGACGCCGTACCCGCGCAGTCCGCCGTCGGTGTCGATCGCGACCGCTATCTGGCCCATGCTGCCGCGCCACCCGGCCGGCGTGAGCGGACTGTGCGGCACCCAGGCGCGCACTTCGGTGATGGTCAACCCGGCACCCCTACGCGGCATGCGAGGCAGCGACTTTGGGGATTATAGAGTAGTGAACACGCGCCGGAGTCCGCCCGGGCGCTCACTCCTACCACCTGCCCCTGAGGGCCAGTCTCGGTCAAGACCGGGTCGGCCATGCAGAGAGACCGGTCCTACGTGGCCAAGGCAGTGCAAGACTGTCGAATTCGCTCCCTGTTCGTGATCTGGTGCTCCACAACCTTTCGCGACACATTGAAGGACTTCGCTATTTCTTTATGGCCGCATCCACTATCGACCATGTCGAGTATGCTCTCGACCGGCGCCAGAAACTCCGCGCCGAAAGCTCTTCCTGCAGCCTGACGCTCTGCTTGGTGCAAGTCGTTCACCACAGACAGTGGCGTATTGGGAAAGCACACGGCATCGCCGATTGCGCGCGCGAAGGCAAAGTTCTGCCTATGCTGTTCGCTGCTGATATGTCGCCGCAAATGGACGTGGACTTCATCTCGGTTACGGGCAACTACTGCCAATGCCCCCGCTGGGCCCGGTACGGATGCAAAATGGTCTGCCCCCAGTCGCTCGGCAATAGTGGCCGTCGAAGTCAATCGTTCGCTTCGATCTGCGGTGATCTCGGCGCGAAGCGCTCGAGCAGCCCGGTATCCGCCAGCCCAACTCTGCTCGTAATCACTCCAACTCGCCAACTGGCCAATTTGACTGGCGATAGCCGGAAGATCCGGCAGCCGCGTTGTGTCCTGCGGAAGCGCCTCCGATTCGCGCGCCCACCGCAGAAGCTCTCGTCGACCCACGAGGTTCTGCCTTCTGATCCCTGCCAAGAACTCAATCAACGCTTTGTCGGCAAACAGGTTGCGCGCATCTTCAATGAACTGCGCATCAGCGTCCGATATCAGGTATGGATCGACCCCCAGTGCCCCCGCCGTCTCGCAAAAGACACGTTCATCTGGGTCGTTTCGGGAGGCGGAAACACGAGACCAACGCATTGCCACCTCGGAGTCAACACCATCGCTTGACAGCTTGTCGAGGACCAGCTCAATATAGCCAGCCAGAATGGATTCCGCAAAATCACCCGGAATGGATTCTTTTTCGGCAACCAGGAAGTTCACGTCGGGGTTCTCGTACGAGTGCTTCGATCCCACGACTTCTAACAGCGAACCGTCGAACGAAAGACTCAATTTGGGAAGAGCGAATCCCATTCGATAGCGCAGCACGGAGTGTTTCTGATCCCGACCTCCAAAGATTGCCCACCAGTCGGTGGCTAACCCCTCGGCGAGATGAACGGCGGGAATGGTTAAATGGTCTAGGTGCTTCCTCGACGACGCGCTGGAATGGCGGCATACGTTTTTCTCACCAATGTAGATCTGGAGATCGCATAACGTGGCCCGCTCCTCCGCACACGCATTCGGTCCGTCGCTGATCCAGTCAATCGCGAATCGCACGCCGTTCTTCCTCGTCGATCGGCCAACCCTTGTATGCTCCGGATTTTGTATTGATGCACATACCAAACCAATCCTGGCCACCTTCGTCTCGATGCCAGACATGTTTAGGAAAGTCCTGGTCAGACTCCACAAATCGGTATCGGCCCTCTCGGATCGCGATCCGCAACCATTCCGTTGCCCTGTCCCGATCCTCTTTGGTCGTAAGCGGGCAGACCGTCGTGGCTTGCTTTCCTGGACGCCCGACTCGGCCGCCCCGCAGCTGCCGCGCCGCCGGCATGCCACCCCACCAACCGTCGATCTTGTGCTCCGCGCTTCCCACATATCGGACGCGGGACGCAAGAGCACGCCGCTGGACATCAGAAAGCTCGGGTCGCCCCGGTCTCTGTGATGGACGTTTCAAACGAGGTACACTTCCATCCCCATGCACTCATGACGCCGCCCGGCTGTTACTGAGTGCTGTCGGTCACTTCTAATACCAACCATCGTGCCCCCCGTGTGCTGCTGACGCGAATATAGGCTCAAAAACCGCCAAAATTGTCAAATGGGGCTGCTTCTTGATTGTCTTGCAGGGTTTCGGCCACCGTGATGCGACACTGTCGCCGACGGCGTCCGACAGCCGCGACAATCTCCCTATGTGAAACGACTTACGTCGGTGCCAGCCGGCTCTCGCAGCTGTCCGGAGCCGGGCAATCTCAACATCATGAGTCGAGCCCTTGGCCACCCGGCGGCGTGAATCCGCGCCTCACCCTTGGGTGCTGACTACCAAGCCCAAATCGATCTGGCGACGATTAATAGATACGGCGGATCCATTAGGATTTCGATCACGGGCAGCGAAGTTGGCCGACCAGACTCGGCCGCCAGTCCAGATCCCACTTACGTCTGATTCGCCTACCGCCGGAACGTGCGCTCCTCCCAAGTCATGCCCTCCAGCGTCCTGCCCGGCACCATACTACAAGTCCGCGGGGCCTCGCGGCTTAGAGATTCGGCGTCCATCTATAGGTATAGGTTCCGCGACTTGCGCACCGCCTCGGCGACAGCGTCCATCTCGGTGCCGCCGTAGCGGTCGAACGCCAGCCCGCCGGCGATACTGGGCCCATCAGTTCCAGCACCGCCGCCCGTTCCTCGGCACCCAGCAGGGTCCGTGCCAGTCGTCACCGGCACGACTGGCAGGCCCTCACTCGATGGCCAGTCGCTCTACCCTCACGGAGGGAAGCAGGCGGGTAAAGCGGGACAGAGTCACACGGCCGCCGAAGCGCCTGCGTCAGAGCAACAGGTTCAGGGCGGCGAGCGCCGCCAGCACCTGCATGGAGCGGGTGAAGCCGCGTTCGGGGATGCGGTCCAGGGCCGCCATGCCCAGCAACGCGCCTGTCGCGATGGCCGGCAGCGCCAGCACGTTGAGGAGCAGCGTGGCGCCGGTGATCAGCCCCAGGTTGACGCTGAACGGCACCTTCACCAGGTTGAGCAGGAAGTAGTACCAGGCCCCCGTGCCGACGAACTCGCGCTTCGGCAGACGCATCGCCAGCAGGTAGACGATCATGATCGGTCCGGCGGCGTTGGAGACCATGGTGGTGAATCCCGCCGTGAGCCCCACCAGTGCCGACCACCACCAGGAGCTGATCATGGTGCCGTCGGCATCGGACCAGCGCTCGCGCGCCGCGCCGACGGCCAGGATCGCGAGTATGATCAGGCCGATCATCACTTCCAACTGGCGGTCGTTGATGGTGCCCAGCACGCGCCAGCCGGCGACCACGCCGCCCAGGGTCCACGGCAGCATGCGAACCAGGTGGCGCCACACCGCGTGGCGCCGGTAGCGGACCACGGCGAATACGTCGGCCGCGATCAACAGCGGCAACAGCACGCCGGTGGAGGCGCGCGCCGGGAACACGCTCGCCATCAGCGGCACGATCACCGGACCGAGGCCCGGGATACCGGTCTTGGTAATTCCCACCAGCAGTGCGCCGACGCCGTACCCGATCCACTGCAACGGGCTCAGCACGGGCAGGAGGAGGAGCGGCGTTATCAACGGACAGGCGGGTGCCGGGGCTCTGCCGGGCGACCATGTGCGGCACGCTCAGGTGACGCAGCCACATTCACGGCGGTGGATACGGCTGCCACGACATGACGGGCTCCGGGCCGGCCTCCCGGCGGCCTACGGGTACGCAGAGTGGTGTCAGAAGCGGTGGGCGCCGGCGAGCGAGGGGTCCCAACGCTGGGCGCTGAGCATGCTGAGGGCGGCGTCCGCGGCATACGGGGAGCCCAGGCGGCGCAGCGCCGTCACCACGAAGCTCGTGACCTGACCGCAGGGGTCGTCGAGGGCGGCGATAAGGTCGGCCTCGGCAGCGGCGGCGCCGCTGCCGAGGCGCGCCAGCGCGGTGGCCGCATTGACCCGCACCTGGTCCCGGAGACACCAGCCGCGTGTCTGGTGTTCGTCCCAGCCGGGGCGTTCCTGGTGGAGGAGGGCGCCGAGGGGACCCGCGGCTTCGGCCGCACCGATTGCGCCCAGTGCGTCCGCCGCGGTGCGCACCACGAAGTGTGACGGATCGTCCAGCGCGGCCGCCAGCGCGGGAACCGCGTCGCGGGCGGCCGCGTCCATCTCTCCCAGGGCAAAGGCGGCGTTGACCCGGGCCCACTCGCTGTCGTCCCGCAGCAGGTCGATCAGGACCGGCAGCGCCGCGGCGCCGATCGCTCCCAGTGCGTGTCCCGCGTCGTCCATTACCAGCGCCTGCTCGCGCCACTGCGCGTGCTTGGAGCGGCTGACACCGCGCAGGAGTCGGGGCAGGGCGTCGCCGGAGCCGCGCAGCACCGCGGCCAGCGGCTCCACCGCCGGCGCGCCGACCGCGCCCAGGGCATAGGTCGCGGCGATGCGTACCGGATCGGGCACCCGGTTGAGGGACGCCACCAGGGCCGGCACCGCCGCCGCGGCCTCTGCGCCGCGGGCAGCCAGGGCGTGCGCGGCCGCCACCCGCGCGGCGCTGTCCGCGCTGCCCGCCAGACGCCGGCTCAGCTCGGCGACGCTCAGGCCGCTCATGGCCGGCAGCCCGTCGTCGGCCAGCGCGCCCGCGGCCAGGCTGGCGTACCGCTCCGCACCGCGCAGCCAGTCCCACAGGTGCGACCAGGCCAGCTCCAGCCGATCCGGCCCGGCGATCTGCCCGGGGTTGGCCCAGGTCCAGTCCGGACCGGACCAGCCGTCCGCCTGCGGCGCCGCCGCGCGCATGAAGATGAACTTCACCATGAAGCGCCGCTGCGCGCTGAGATTGACGCCCGCGGCATGGCCCAGGTCGAAGTGGGTCAGGCTCACCGTGCCGGCGCCGCCGCGCACCGGCAGCGGCCGCGCCCGTTCGGAGTCGTTCAGGCCGCCGTTGAGGTGGGTGCCGGGAATGACGTGGGTCGGCCCCAACTCCTGCGGCGTCTCCTGCGGGTAGTACATGAGCCGCAAGTAGCGGATGTGGTGGTGGCGCGGGCGGCCGAGTGGAGTGTAGGCATCCTGGTGGCAGTTGCCGGCCAGCTTGGCAGGGTAGTCGAGCCCGTCCGCGGACTGCTGCGCTTCGATGTGGCAGAAGCGATGCGGGTGCTCGAGGTAGCCGGGGCCGAGCAGGCTGAGCAGGGCGCCGTGCACCTCCGGGGCTTCCAGCACGTGGCGCATTTCCGGTACCAGCGGCAGGACGTTGTTGCCGGGATTGTCGGTTCCCGGAATCGCCGCTGCGAGGCGGCGGCAGATGGCTCGATGCAGGTTGGCCGGCAGCGACGGCTGCAATACCACATAGCCGTCGACGATGAACTGGCGAACCTGCTCCGCGCTGAGCAGCACCGGCGACCGTGACACGACACCTTCCATGCCCTCACCGTCGCCCAGCAAGAGGCGTTCGTCAATACCCCCTGACTCCCGCTTGGCGCAGGAGGGCACGCAGCAGCCGTGCCATCTGGCGCTCGTGGAACGGTGCGAAGGCGGCGAACTCGCGCAGGTTGCGCGCCGCTTCCTCGTCCGGATCGAAGCGTTGACCCATGAGCTCGTAGTCCCCGGCCAGCTCCCGGTTCCAGACCTGCAGCTCGGCAAAGGTGAGCTGCGGCTCGAACTGAAACCCGTAGCTGAGGCCGGAGCGAAACGCCATCGGAAAGCGGAGGTAGGACCCGTCGCGGCGCAGCATGGTGCCGGTCGCCAGCAGGGTGCCGTCCGGCGGTACCGAGAACCGTTCGCCGTGCAGGGTGGGCACCAGCGGGATGGCCACCTCCCGAAACACCGGATCGGCGGCGCCGTCCGCGGTCACGTCGATCTTGCGCAGCCCGAACTGGTAGCCCCCGGTGGGAGCCACCTCGCCGCCCAGCGCGCGCGCCAGCAGTTGCGCGCCGAGGCACACTCCCACTACCGGCACCGGCGGCTCCCCGGCAGCGGCGGCGCGCAGGTAGTCCATCTCCCGCTGGAGCGCGGGGTTCTTGTCATTGGCGGATTGCGGGCCGCCCAGCGACACGATCAGATCCAGCTCCGCGAGCTCAGGCGGGTCGAAGCGTCCCTCGCCGTCGCTCCCGGCATAGGCCGCCAGAGGGACCAGCTCGAAGCCGGCCTCACCCAACACGGCACCGAAGTTGGTGCCCAGCGTCTCCACGGCGACATGCTGGATGATCAGCGCCCGGCGGCTCATGACGGGCTCTCCCGGTCGGGAAGCATAGCCTGGCTGCCGAGAATCAGCCGCTGCCGACCGGCGCCGGTTCCACCGGCTGGCCGCGGGCGGCACTCTCGTAGATGGCCAGAATCAGGTGTACCGCCTTGCACGCCTCGGCGCCGTCGATGGCGGGGGGACGGTTGCCGTCAAGGGCCTGCACCAGATCCTCGAACTGGGCCTGATGGCCTTCGATCCCGATGTCGGCGGGGTTGGACGCGCCGCCGCCGCTGGCGACCACCTGGCCCCACTCGGCGCGGATGGCGGCGTCCTCGGCCGTCTCCTCGGCGAAGGTCCAGGTCTCCAGCCGGTCCTGCACCGAGGCCACGCTGCCGGCGGTGCCGTACACCTCCACGCGTTTGTGGAACCCGGGGTAGGCAGCGGTGCTCCCTTCGACAGTCCCCAGGGCCCCGTTGGCGAACTGCACGACCGCGGCGGCGGTGTCCTCCACCTCGATATCGCGGTGCCCCAGGGTGGCGGTCATGCTCACTACCCGCGCCACCGGCCCCATGAACCACTGCAGCAGATCGATGGCGTGGATCGACTGATTCATCAGCGCACCGCCGCCATCGAGCCGCAGGGTGCCGTGCCAGCCGCCCTCGTCGTAGTACTGCTGGGTGCGGTACCACTTGATGTAGGCGTCGCCGAGCACGATCCGTCCCAGCCGGCCGCCGTCGATCGCCCGCTTGATGAGCCGCGACACCTCCAGAAAGCGCGACGGGAAGATGCCGGCCACCACCGCGCCGCGGCTGGCGGCGGCTTCCAGCAGGCGGGCGCAGCGCTCCCGCGTCACCTCCAGCGGCTTCTCGATGATCAGGTGCTTGCCGGCCTCGATGGCGGCCAGGGCGGGCTCCAGATGGGCGCCCGAAGGAGTGGCGATCGACACCACCTCCAGCCCCGGGTGGTGCAGAAACTGCTGCAGGTCGTGATACCCGGCGCAGCCGTGTCTGGCGGCGAACTCCTGCGCCTTGGCGCCGCAGCGCGACGCGCATGCCACCAGGTCGGCGCCGGTGGCCGCATGCAGGGCGCGGGCGTGGAAGTCCGCAATCATGCCCAGACCTACAATTCCGAATCCAATTCCCATGCAAGTACCTCCTCTACGGAATCACGTCCACGTCGCAGCAGCGTCCGGGCGGGGGGCGATGGCGAGCGCTCTCATGCACCGGCGCGGGCGGAGAATCCCCACGCTCCCAGGGTCTCCGGGTTGCCGGGGTCATCCGCCAGCAGGTCGCGGTAGCCGGCGGCGACCTTGCGGTAGGCGGCCGCATGCTGCTCGATGATTCGCGGACGGTAGTGCTTGAACCAGGGGATCGAATATGCGCGTGCGCCGATGCCTTCGCTGACCGGCAGGCTGCCGCGCGGCTGGCGCAGGTCGCGCTCGCTGTGGGCGATGCGGGTGGGCGCGCCGTGGCCGTAGATGTCGAAATCGTTGAACAGCGGATGCAGGTGCAGCGGCGGGTTGGTGCCGGGCCGGCACTGGCTGCCCTCGGCGCGCACCGCCGCTGCGAAGGCGGTCACCGAGAGGCCGCCCAACTCCTCCGGCAGGTACAGTCCGTGGGCCGCGTACCAGCCGCCCATGGTGCACCCGGTGGCCTCGTCGACGCGGTGCGGGCGGATGCCGGGCACCTCCTCCAGCAGATCCCAGAAGTAGTTCATGGCGCGGCGGATCTCGGCCGCCTGGGCGTCGTAGCGCGGCAACTGGATCCGACCGACCGCGCTGCTGAGTTGATGCATGCGGTTCTTGTAGCCGCCGATCGGCAGCCCCAGGAGCGGCTGCAACTCCGCACTCTCCACTGGGCCGTGGAAGCGCGCGTAGTGGCCCCAGCCGAGGGCGCGCTCGTAGATCTCCCGGTCGTCGGTAGCGAGCACGCCGCCCTCGCCGACGGCGAGCGACTTGCCGCTCATCACCGACATGGCGGCCACGTCGCCGAAGTTGCCCACCCTGCGGCCGCGATAGAGGCCGCCGTGGGCGTGGGACACATCCTCGATCACCCTGAGTCCGTGGCGGCGGGCGAGCTCCATGATCGGCTCCATCTCCGCGGGGTGGGCGCAGTAGTGCACCACCACCAGCGCCCTGGTGCGGCCGGTGATGCGGTGCTCGAGGTCCGCCGGGTCGAGGCACAGGGTGGACGGGTCGATCTCCGCGAACACCGGGGTGGCGCCGAGCCCGAACGCGGGCAGGGCGGAGGCCCAGTAGGTGACGCTGGGACAGATCACTTCGTCGCCGACCCGGACGCCGCACGCCCACATCGCCGCCTGAATGGCGTTGGTGCCGGTGTTGTGGGCCAACGCGTAGCGCCGCCCCTGCCAGACGGCGAACTCCCGTTCGAACTCGACGGTCTGGTCGAGGCCGGACATGGCGCCGCGGCGCAGCACGTCCAGCACCGCGTCCTCGATCTCCTGATCGACGATCGGCCAGGCGAACAGGTCCTCCTGCTCCAGGGTGACCGCCCGGGGACCGCCGTGGAGGGCGAGCCGAGCGGCCGCCGCGGGCATGGCGCCGGCGGCCGGCGCTGAGGCGGTGTGCGCGCGCGTTGCGACGGGCGGGCTCATAACGGTGACCGCCATCGTACGGCGCCGGCCGGTGCCTGTTCAACGTGTGCGCGGAGACTGATATGCTGCCGGCCCATGGGTAAAATGATCGGTGTAGTGCAGTTCGGCTGCGGCCCCATCGGGTGCAGCATCGCGCGTCTGGCGGCGCAGCGGTCGGAGTTGGCAGTGCTGGGGGGTATCGACATCGACCCCGCCTTCGCGGGGCGCAATCTGGGCGAGGTGGCCGAGACGGGTAGTCGCATCGACGCCGTGGTGCATGCCGATGCCGCTGCCGCACTCCGTGAGCTGCAGCCGCAGGTGGTGTTCCATACGACCGGCTCGCGTGTAGCCGACGTGTTCGACCAGCTGGCGGCGATCGCGGCGGCGGGGGCCAACGTAGTGTCCACCTGCGAGGAACTGGCCTTTCCCGCGTACCGCGACCCGGAGTCGGCGGCCCGGCTGCATGAGCTGGCATGTCGCCACGGCGTGTCGATACTCGGCACCGGGGTCAATCCGGGCTTCCTGATGGATACCTGGCCGCTGTTCATGTCGACCCTGTGTGCCGACCTGCGCGCGGTGCGCGTGACGCGGATCCAGGACGCCTCCACTCGCCGGATCCCGTTTCAGCGCAAAATCGGGGCGGGGCTGTCGCCGCAGGAATTCGCCGCGGCGGTGGCCGGCGGCGGCTTCGGACATGTCGGTCTGGAGGAGTCGGCGGCGCTGCTGGCCGCCGGACTCGGCTGGGAGCTGGACGAGATCAGCGTGTCGCTCGAGCCGGTGCTGCTCGACCACGAGGTGCGCAGCGCATACGCCACGGTGCCGGTGGGAACCGTGGCCGGCTTGAAGCAGGTGGCGGTCGCCACCCGTGCCGGCCGCGCGGCGGTGGAACTGGAGTTCCAGGCCTACGTCGGCGCGCCGCGCTCATTCGATACGGTAGCCCTAACCGGTACGCCGAATCTGGAAGTGACCATCCCCGGCGGCACGCCGGGCGACATCGCCACCGCGGCAATCGTAGTCAACAGCGCCGCGACGGTGGTCGCCGCGGCACCCGGTCTCTACGCGATGAAGGATCTGCCGGTAGTCGCCTGCCGCGGATAGCGGCGCTGGCGGCGGCAGGTGTCCGGCGCTAGAACAGGAAGCGCATCCCCAGTTGGACGCCATGCGCCATGAGTGTCGGGCTAACGGTGTGGTCGGTGTCATCAC
>JAKZWC010000351.1:0-8344 GCA_047515735.1 Spirochaetales bacterium
TCCGGCTCCCCACCCCGCGCCATCTCGCTCTCGCCACCGCCCGCGGCGGGGAGGATGGTCTCATGAGACGGGGCCTTGCTCGGACCGCGTGGAGTACGGAACGTATGAGCGCTGCACCGGGGGTGGGTCCCATGAGTTAAAGAGAGCCGACGCTGCAGGACGTGCTACGGGCGTTGAGCGACCTGCGCGAGGAGCTGGGCGAGGTACGGATCGGCCTGGGCGACGCGCGCGGGGAGCAAGGTCGACGGCTGGACGCGCTCACCGGCGCAGTGGAGACGCTGGGCCGCGAGGTGCGCCGGCAGGCGGCGGAGTTGCCGGCGCAGATAATCGCGGGCGTGCTCGCTGGGTTCGAGCGATCGGCGTACGCGCCTTGCAGGCAGAGGTAGCCGAGCTGAAAGCGGACGTAGCCGAGCTGAAGCGAGCCGCCGGGGAGTAGCGGTAGAGTCGTCAGGCGCAGGGATGTTCAAGGCTCGATCCGCTTGAGCCGTTTCACGTTGTCGCCGAGGATTCCGCCGATCTCGTTATCGGTGAGCGTGGGCCAGCCGCACCGGTGCAACACTTCGTTGGCGCCGCTCCGGATCCACGTGGTCTCCGCACGCACCTTCCCGAAGTAGCCGGAGAAGTCCCAGTCGTCGTGCCAGTACACGTCGTAGTCGGAGCCCCAGATCACCCGGTCGATCACGCCGTACTCCTTGGCCATGACCAGATACCAGGCCAGCAGCGTCGGCCGCGTGAACAGCTCGGAGACGTCGGTGTAGACGTTCGGTGCCCGCTTCATGAGCGCGAACAGCTCCTCGCCCCACGGGTACGCCATGTGCTCGACGTGGATGCGCAGTTCAGGGAAGTCGATCACCACGTCGTCGAGCAGCAGCGGGCGCGCGTACTTGAGCGGCGCGCGATACGGCTCCCCGCCGCCACCGCCGACCCCGCCGCCGTGATGGAAGTACACCACCACGTCGTTGGCCACGGCCACCTCGTAGAACGGATACACCCGCCGGTCGTTGGCACGGATGTGGCTGTACGGCGGGCCGTAGAACCAGCCCTTGACGTCGTGGTCGCGGGCGGCGCGCTCCAACTCCTGCAGGCGCCGGCGGTTGAGCCGGTTCTCCCGGTCCAGCGGCTCCCCGCCGAACACGGTCATGAACCGGTCGGGAAACTTGGCCTGAAGATCGATGGCGAGGTCGTTGGTACCGGTCCAGCCTCGCCAGATGCGCGTCGTATCCTGCACCAGCGACACGACACGCTCGATGCCGAGCCGATCCAGGCCGGCGAACAGCACCTCGAGATCGACCTCGGTCAGATCGGCGACTCTGCGCTTCTCCCGCTCGCTGCTGCTCATCAGCAGATGACTGTGTCCGTCGATCATAGCACCTCCTACCGGCGCTGCCCTGCCTCCGCTCCCCCTCTGATCGCCCGGCGTACCGCCGCCATCTGAGCGAGCGTTTCGGGAAAGACGTTGAACGGACAGAAGTCGAACCAGTAGGTGGACCCGGCGACCGGCCCCGTCAAGCGCGCGTCTGTCGACCTCTGCCGACCTGTTATTCCGAGTTCGTCAGTCGTGGAGCAGGTTGCCGTCTTCCAGGTGGAATACGATCGGGACCTCGCGAAACTCCAAGTCGCCCTTGATCTCGTCGAAGTGAGGCGCCTCCTCCAGCAACCCGGAAATCATCGCCTCCCAGCGCTGCGTCGGCTGGTCCGCGTTCTGGACCTGGTAAGCTTCCGGCAGATCGTGCGCCTCCTCGAACAGGATGACGTCCTGTCCGTGGAGCAGAATGATCATCCGGGTCGTGCCCGACCGCACCAGGCAGTCCACCACCGAACGCCAGACGTTCTCCTTCCGGTGCAATTCCACGTAGTCGGCGATGCGTTCCTTCTTGAGGCGCATCAGGTAGGCTCGTCGCTGCATCAACGGAAGCGAGCGAAGGGAATCGAACCCTCGTCACGAGCTTGGGAAGCTCGGGTAATAACCATTATACGACGCTCGCAGGTCCTTGAAGCCTACTACCGGTGGATCCGGCTGTCCAGGCCCCCTAAATACGCAATTCGCAAATCAATTATCATCTCAAGTCTCAACCTCGTTGCCTTCCGTTCAGGGCGGTCGAACCGAACCGCGAGGTGCTAAGAATGTCGGCTCGGACCCGTCATGGGCTCGTGACGATGGTTCCGTTCCATCCTACCGCGACGAAGCGGCTGTTGCCCCAGGCAACGTCCCACATCACATCCAAGGTGCCAGTCGCGCGTGCCGGCTCCCAGTAGTCGCCGTCGCTGCTGTACATGATAGTGCCGTCCAACCCCACGGCGACGAAGCGCTCGCCACCCCAAGCGACGGCTTCGAAACTCTTGTCGGCCAGATACTCGTGGTCGCTTGCCAGCTCCCAGCGGTCGCCCTCGCTACTGTGCACCACCGTGCCCACGTGATCGTTGCCGCCCCATCCTACTGCGACGAGGCGTTCGCCGTTCCAGACGATCCCGCTGAAGTAGTAGAAGACCTCGTAGGGGTCGTCGTCTGGCTGTGGGACCCGGAACGGTACCGCGGGCCGGCCAGCAGGTTGCCAGCGTTCGCCGTCTCTGCTGTGCACGATAGCGCCGTGGTGCCCCACCGCGACGAAGCGCTCCCCGTTCCAGGCCACGTCGTTTAGGGTTTCCGCGGTGGCGCTGTCGACGACTGGAGACCACCAGTCGCCGTCGTCGCTGTGCATGATCAAACCTTTGAGGCCTACCGCGACATAGCGCTCTCCGCTCCATGCTACGGCATGAAGGCGTCCGGCCGCGTGTGCGTGGCGCCAGCGGTCTCCATCCTCGCTGAAGCCAATCGTGGCGCCGGCGCCGACAGCAACGAAACCGTTCCCGACCCACTCCACGCTGAGGAGACCGTACAGATCCCCGGAGTAGCTCGCTTCCCGCCAGAGCTCCCCGTCCTGGCTGTGCAAGATGGAGTTCGTCCAGTCGACCGCCACGAACCCTGCTCCGCTCCCCGCGACACCAGAGAGAGCCGGGAGTGGAACACCGCCGCCAACCTCGGTTGCCGCCCGCCAGCCGATCCCGTCGCTGCTGTGTAGGATCTCCCCGCCCCAGCCGACGGCCACGAAGCCCCCGCGATTCCCCGTGACACCGTAAAGATCCAGTATGCCACTGGTGAGTGAGTTCTCGACCTGCGAGGATGCTGCCTGCCACAGGTCTCCGTCGCTGCTGTACAGGATCCTCTGGTCGCCGACCGCTACGAAGCGCCCGCCGCTCCAGGCTACATCGTGAAGCACTCCGAAGCGTCGGTCAGCTTTGCGACTGGCGGGCCGCCAGCGGTCGCCATCGCTGCTGTGCAGGATAGTATTGCCGCCGACCGCCACGAACCGTTCGCCGTTCGAGGCGACACCGAGGAGCGCCACCGAGGTGCCGGTGTCGGGTACGCTCTGCCAGTGCTGGCCGTCGCGGCTGTGCACGATTGTCCCATCGCTTCCGACTGCGACGAACCGGTCGCCTCCCCAAGCGACGCCGCGCAAATCGGAGCGGGTAGCGCTCTGACGTGCCCGGTGCCAGCGGATACCGTCATCGCTATGCACGACCGTGCCGGCGTCTCCCACCGCCACGAAGCGCTGGTCGCCCCAGGCGATGCTCTGCAAACTCCAATCGGACGGTTGCGCCGACCGCCAGCGCTCCCCATCGCGGCTGTGAATGATGGCGTAGTTGCCGACGGCGACGAAGCGTCCGGCGCCCCATACCACGTCGTTGAGCCAGCTCTCGGTGGCGCTGAAGCTTGCCTCGAACCAGCGGTAGCCGTCGCTGCTGCGGCCGATGGTGCCCGCGTCCCCAACGGCCACGAAGAGGTTCCCGCTCGCCGCGACGCTGCGCAGTTCGTGCCCCGTTGTTCCGAACGGGGATTCCAGTCCTCCGCCGCCTCTCACCAGACGCCACACCACGCCCGGAGCATCTTCCTGAGGTTGGTCTGCAGACTGTGCCGCTACGGGCGCCGATAAAGCGAAGAGGCCGATCGTCCCGGCCAGCAAGCCGGCCGGGACGGTCCTCAACCGGCGGCCCTTCATAGGTCTCATATCCACATCATCATGACATGCATGAGTCAGCACCAGGGGCACCTACCTCCTCTTCGGCCGCGCGCCATACCTAGCGGGCCGGACGGGTGAGGATCTCGTCGTCGAACATCGACAGCACGAGCTGGCTGTCCGCGTCCACCAGATAGGGAATGGAGACCGCTCCCCCCGGGTGCTTCATCGCCAGTATGACGCGCGTTTCCGTGGCGGTAATCACCTCCAGTCTCAGGTCTACCAGGATCGGATAGTCGGGCAGCGACGCCTCCAGCAGCCCGAACACCATACCCTCGGGCAGCTCGGCCGGCGTGGTCATCTCGAGCTGCAGAATCGAGCTGTAGGGAATCTCCTGGCCCGCAGTGGGAGACTGCGACACGATGCTGCCCGCCGCCTCTCCCTCCCGCACGGCGCGAACCCGGAACACGAACGGCAGGTTGAGCACTGCCAACTCGTCGCGCACCTCCAGGAACGGTCTGGTCACGTAGTTCTGCAGCTCGATCAGGTCGCCCCGAGGCCCCTTGCTCACCACCAACTCCAGCACCACGACACTGTCGATCGGCGTCTCCGGGGCGGGGTTTTGGGCCAGAATCGTGCCGGCCGCGGCAGCGTCGGTCACGCGCGCCACCGGCTCCTTGATCTTGATCAGCTCGCGGTAGGAAACGAACAGGGCCTGCAGCTCCAGCCGCACCTCGTCCAGGTCGCGCCCCACGTAGTCACCCACCCGGTCGATGATCGGTCCGCGGCTGACCACCAGCAGGACCGGCCGACCCGCCTTGACCAGGGTGCCGGCCTCCGGTTCCTGCTTGATGACCGTCCACTTGTCGTGATCGGAGGACACCCGTCCCTCTACCCGCGGCGCGAGCGACTTCTCCTGCAGCATACTCATCGCCGCCAGCAGGTCCTCGGCCACCACATTGGGAACCAGGGTCTCATCTTCGCCACGGACCGCGACGAAGAACGCGATGAGACCGCTCACCACCAAAGCTCCACAGATGAGCACGGTCAGCAGGATTCCGCTCACCGGGGGCGGAGCGGGAGTCCTGGGATCGGACGACGACATGGCGTCCCAGTCAACGCTCACGGCCGGGCCCGTCGAGAAGGGTGCCGAGTCGGGCACCGGAGATCTCGGGGTGGCCGTTGGCAAAGGCGCGCCAGTCCAGGGGCTTCCTGCCCGGTAGCTGGAGGCGCTTGATCCAGAGCCGCTGCGCACCCGTGTGCACCAGGATTCCGTGCTCCCGGTCCACCGCGACCACCTGTCCGGGAACGGCCTGAGGCAGCGCTACCGTTCCATCTCCGGCGCGCGCGACCGCTGCCTCCAGGACCAGTAACTGGCGCCCGCCCCACGTCGTGAAGGCGCGCGGCCAGGGGTCGTAGGCGCGTACCGCCCGCTCGATCGTCTCCGCCGGACGACACCAGTCGATGCAGCCGTGCTCCTTGCGCAGCAGCGGACAGTAGGTAGCCGCCGCCGCGTCCTGCGGCCGCGGCCGCTCTCCGCCGGCGGCCACCGCGTCGACCGCCTCGCGCAGTAGCGCAGCACCGAGCTCGGCAAGCCGCGGCGCCAGGGAGCCGCTGGTCTCGGTACCGTCCAAGGGTTGCTCGCGCTGCGCCAGGATATCGCCGGCGTCCACCTCCGCCGCCAGCCGCTGCACCGTAACGCCGGTGCGGCTCGCGCCGGCCAGGATCGCGGCCGGAATGGGCGCCGGTCCCCGCCACTGCGGCAGCAGTGACGGATGCACGTTGAGGCCGCCGCGCGCGAAGATCGCGAGGAAGTAGGGACGGAAGATCTTGCCGTACGCCACCGCCACCAGCAGGTCCGGCTGCAACCGCGCCAACTCGGCCGTAAAGGTGCGCCCGATGCGTTCCGGTTGCAGCACGCAGAGACCGCGCGCCAATGCCGCGCGTTTCACGGCCGGCGCGCGCAGCGCACCACGGCGCCCGGCGGGCCGGTCCGGAGCGGTCAGCACCGCACACAGCTCGCCGGCGGCGAGGACGTCAAGCGCGGGCACGGCGAAGTCCGGCGTTCCGGCAAACACGATGCGCACCGGCTACGACCGATCCTCCGTGTCCGCCTCCGCGCCGCGCTCCGCGTACTTGCGCAACACCCGTGCCCGTTCCTCCTCGCTCAGGTGATCGATGAACAGCACTCCGTTCAGGTGATCCAGTTCATGCTGTATCACCCGCGCCAGCATGCCTTGCGCCTCGAAGGAGAACAAACGGCCACGTTGATTGCGCGCCTGGATACGCACCTGGGCTGCCCGTTCCAGGTCAGCGCGTGGTCCGGGAATGCTCAGGCACCCCTCCTCCCCCATCTCGGTCTCGATACCGGTACGGATGATCTCGGGGTTGATGAACACCCGTTCCCGGTCATCGGGAGCCTTGGTCACGAACATCCGCATCATGCGGTTGACCTGGGTGGCGGCGAGGCCGATTCCCTTTTGCTGTTTCATGGCGGCGAGCATCTCACTGGCAAGGCTGCGCACCTCGGGGGTGACCTCGGGAATCGGATCGGCACGCCGGCGGAGCGCGGGATGGCCAAGCGTGACGATGTCGAGCATGAATGGGGACAATATAGCCGCGCGGCAACGCAATTGCCAGATATGCACCCGTGCTGTGCACCCCCGGTGCCCATCACGTCGCGCCGGTCACGCAGGTGGTTACGCCCCGAGCTTGACCGGCGCCACCGATTCTGTTGTCCGCGGACGGTCCACGGGTAGGAACGGCTATCCAAGAAGCGAACGGCGCGTCACAGCACGGAGGTGGGATCGACGTCCACCTCCAGGTGGACGCCGGCCGGCACCTTGAACGCGCGGCAGGTGCGCTGCACCCATGCGTGCAGCGGGCCGAGCGTAGGGTGGCGCAACAGCATGTGGTAGCGATAGTTGCCGGCGATCCGCTCGATCGGGCACTCCACCGGCCCCAGCAGCTCACCTTCTGCCGCGCCGGTGGAACCGCCGCCCGGCGACGGCCGCCGGGCACACTGGAGCTGCTCGGCGAAGCCGCCGGCGGCAGTGTGTGCGCGCTGCTGGTTGCGGGAGCGGATCACGATGCGGATCAGGCGGACGAAGGGCGGGAAGCGCAGCTCCCGCCGCACCTCGACCTCGCGGCGGTAGAACTCCTCGGCACGTCCCTCCACGGCGAGACGGATGGCGTACTGGTCGGCCAGGTAGGTCTGCACCAGCACCCGTCCGTCCGGCAGGGTACGGCCGGCGCGACCCGACACCTGGACGATGAGGTTGAAGGTGCGCTCCGCGGCGCGGAAGTCGGGCAGGTGCAGCCCGGTGTCGGCGTTGATGATGCCGACCAGGCGCACCCCGGGGAAATCGAGTCCCTTGGCCACCATCTGGGTCCCCACCAGGACATCCACCGTCCCCGCCCGGAATTCTGCCAGCACCGTGCGCAGCTCGCGGCGGTTGCGCGCGGAATCGGTGTCCAGACGCCGCACGCGGAGCCCCGGCAGCGCCCCCGCCAGCTCCTCCTCCACCCGCTGCGTCCCGTAACCGCTGTACCCTACGTCCAACGAGGAGCACTCCGGACACACCCGTATCGGTCCGACGCGATAGCCGCAGTAGTGGCATAGCATGGCGCGGGTTGCCTTGTGGTAGGTAAGGCTCACGGAGCAGTGGGCGCAGCGCATTTCGAACCCACAACTCCGGCAGTGGAAAAAGTAGGCGAACCCACGGCGGTTGAGAAACAGGATCGATTGCCGGCCGGCGGCGGCCGCGGAGCGAATTTCCTCTACCAGCCGTTCCGACAGCGGTCCGGGCCGGCCCTTCATCTCCACCACCTCGATCGCCGGCATGCGTCCCCGGCCCGGCCGCCGGGTCAGATCGAGGCGCCGCAGGCGACCGCTGTCCATGTGATGGAGCGCCTCCAGGGAGGGGGTGGCGCTGCCCATCACCAGAGTGGCGCCCTCCTGAGTGCACCGGTGCATGGCCACCTGCCGGGCGTGGTAGCGCGGCGTCGCGCTCGACTTGTAGGAGCTCTCGTGCTCCTCGTCCAGCACGATCATGCCCAGGTTGCGCAACGGCGCGAACACCGCGCTGCGGGCACCGATCACTACGTGTGCCTCACCGGTCCTGATCCGGCGCCACTGCAGCAGCCGTTGCGACGGCGTCAGCGCCGAGTGGATCACCGCTACCTGAGCCCCGAACACGTCACTGAACTGATCCACCACCTGGTGCGTCAGCGAGATCTCCGGCACCAGATAGATCACGCTGCGACCGGAGGCGACCGTGCGCCGAGCCGCTTCCAGAAACACCGCTGTCTTGCCGGAGCCGGTCACCCCGCGCAGGTAGAAGCGCCGT